>JAGHAO010000162.1 GCA_021161495.1 Caldisericaceae bacterium
AACCATTCTCGGAATACACCGTCCAATACATATGAGACACTCCGTATTGCGGCGCACCGGCGCAACCGTCAACAACATAAATCGGATAATTCTGCCCGCAGTATTCGTATTTCGCGGTATTCTTTACCTCTCCGTCGGCGTTGATCGGGTAAGTTCTTTCATAATCATGTTCGTGGCCGTTGTAAACAAGATTTACATGATACTTATCGAACAACGGGCAAAGCGTCTCCCTTATGGACATATCGCTTGCACCCACCGAAGTGAACGGAGGCCGATGGAACGCAACGATTATCCAATAATCCGGGTGTTCCTTTTTTATATTCTCAAGATCCGAAACGAGCCATTTGTATTGAGGTGAACCAACGCGGTAGTCAGAATCGCTTGATAGGCTGATAAAGTGTATGCTTCCGTAATTAAAGGAATACCATAGGTTATTATTTGGAAAAACAAACTGTTTCAGATAATTTGTCCACGGTTCCGCGGTTTTGTAATGGTACTCGTGGTTTCCCACCGCTTCCATAAACGGAGCGGTTGCGGAAAGGGGTTCGAGGTAATTAAACCAGATGTCCCACAAGTGCTGGTCTCCTCCTTCATAAACGTTATCGCCCGTAAAAATGACAAATTTCGGATGAACTTTGAGTGCCTTTTTTACCACTTCACCCCAATCCGACATATCGTCGTCGTACGGGGATTTATTTCTTGAATCTCCCATAATGACAAAATTGAAGGTAGTTTTATCCGATGCAGGTGCAGTGGTAAACGTATAATCCCGACTCCACCCCCCTACGGGATCTCCGCAACGGTAATGGTAAGTTGTGCCCGGTTTCAAATCTTTGAGTTCCACGCTGTAAATGTACCCGTTAGCTCCTTCGTAAGTCCAGCTATCGTCTTTTGCCACTTCTCCGTAACTCTCCGTTGTCCCGTAAACAACCTCGGCAGGCACATTATGGTTCTCTTTCGTTTGATAGGTAACAACCATCGTTGTCCGGGGATCATCTTTCCAACTCAGATGTATGTGCGTAGGAGAATCCTTTCCCGAAGGGTAGTTATTACTGATCGGCGTTGCGCACCAATTTACGATATTTGTTCCGAACTCGGCGTCGTTATAATCGTCCCAGTTATCGTAAAGTTTATCGTGGGAATCTCCTGTCCCGTCGTCGAAAATCGAAGAGTCTCCTATTGCAACAATTTTACCGCTTCCGTAAACGGATGCTGCGGCAACATTTCCCTGATACGAAATTGCAAGAGGCTTTGCGTTGTTTGAAACGGTAATCGTTGCGCCGCCCCAGATGCCTATTGCTTTTACGTTTTCAAAAATATCGGGAAATTCTTTTTTGTTCAAATTTACTATGGGGTGCTCCGACACCTTGTCTTTGTTGAACGTAATTCCGAAATCGGATGTTTTCAACGTATCGTCGAATACCCGCACAGCATCATACCCGCTGTGGTTTCTGTCGGCACCACTGTGATCCGAAATAATAATCAATCCTCCGCCATTTTTTACGAAGTTCTTGATCACCTCGGATTCTTCCGAGGTAAAAGGGTTTTGCGGCTCCGGAATAACAAACACGGATACGCCTTTCAAGTCGTCTGCCGTGATTTTATACCCGGAAAGTTCCCTAACGGCAAATCCCTGTTTTTTAATGGCCTCTGCCCATTCGGAGTATGCTCCGTCAATAACCCAATCGGCATTACCTGCAGTCTCGTCTTTTGTATCGTCAAAAAGCACGACTTTTTCTTCGGCAAAAGAACTTTGAGAAGAAAAATGCGGGCTGAGCATATAATAGAAGAAGCCCGTCAAAATAAAAACAACGACGAATAAGGAAATAAACTTATTTGCAGTGCGTGCAAAGCAATTCTTTCTCATTGATACCTCCTAAAAATTTTTGGGTACAAATTATACTACAAAAACAAACGCAATCAAAGTTAAATTGTTTCGTATTTTCCATAAGGATTGCATATCGAGTATATTTAGTGTATTTTTAATCCATAGAACCCGCGTTTTCCGAAACAGTGTAATAGGAAAGCACGACTTTTCCGTACCTGCGCTCTTTTGTTTTTGTCAAAAGGAATTTTCCTTCGTATTTATTTTCCAGATTTTCGATTTTCCAGTGCTCTGCTATGACGAGCGTTCCCTCTTTCAACAGAGGGAAATCCGCAAGGAGTTCAACCGTCTTTCCTGCAATTTTAAGGGGAAAAGGCGGATCCAAAAATACGAAATCGAACGGCTCATCTACCCTGTCCAGAATTTTTTGCGGGTTTTTGAGTAAAAGCAAAACATCCTTTTTAATAATTGTGATGTCTTTTTTAACCCCGAAAATCGCAACGTTCTTTTTCAGAGTTCTTAGCGAAACGGGGCTTTTCTCCACAAATGCGACGAATCTCGCCCCTTCGCTCAACGCTTCTATTCCGACCGCACCTGAGCCCGCATATAAATCCAAAAACGTTTTGCCCGAAAGGAACGGGCGTATCCTGTCAAAAAGTGCCTCTCTAACTTTATCGCTCGTAGGCCTAAGTTCTATCCCCGCAGGAGGGGAGAGTATTTCTTTTCCTTTGAATTTTCCCGTAACTATTCTCATTACGCCACCTCTATAAGAGAAATTTTTTCTCCGAATTTTTTCTCTGTAAGTTTAACAAACTCTTCGTATTTTTCCTTTTCCCACTTGATTTTTCCGCGTGCGAAATTTTCCGCTTCTTTCCTTGCGATTTCCAATATTTTCAAATCCTTTTCGCGAGTAAGCATTGTGATTTTGAATTCCGGGAGCCCATGCTGTTTCAGTCCGAAAAGTTCGCCAGGTCCTCTGAGTTTTAGATCCGCTTCGGACACTTCGAAACCGTCCGTCGTGCGTTCCAGCACCCTGAGCCTTGAAAGGGATTCTTCCTTTACGCTTTTCGTGAGGAGAAAGCAGTAAGACTGCAAATTGCCCCTGCCGACTCTCCCTCTGAGCTGGTGAAGAGTCGCAAGCCCGAAGTGGTCAGCATCTTCTATGATCATAACGGTTGCGTCCGGGACATCCACTCCCACTTCGATTACGGTTGTGGAAACAATCACGTCGATTTCTCCAGATTTGAATTTTTCCATTATCTTTTTCTTTTCCTCGGAAGACAAACCTCCGTAGAGAACACCTACCTTAAAACCCCTGAGGTGCGTTTCCTTCAACTCTTCCGCTTTTTCCATAACGGACTGTAGTTCGCTCTTTTCGCTTTCCTCAACGAGCGGACACACGACGTATCCCTTTCTTCCTTCTTGAAGTTCACTCACCAAAACCGCATAAGGCTCCGAATAATTGCCTGCGTAAACTTTTGTGATAACGGGTTTTCTCCCTTTCGGCATTTCCCTGATCTGGGATATGTCCAAATCTCCGTAAAGCGTCAAAGCAAGCGTCCGAGGAATCGGTGTTGCGCTCATAACAAGCGTGTGGGGGAACTCCGCCTTTTTTCTCAATATTCCTCTTTGCATCACTCCGAATCTGTGCTGTTCGTCAACAACGTTCAGCGCAAGATTCTTGAACCGCACGTCTTCCTGAATGATTGCGTGCGTCCCTATAAGGACGCCGATTTCGCCTTTTGCAACTTTTTCCAAAATCTCTTTCCTCTCCTTCTTTTTTGTTCCCGACGTAAGGAGCGCCGTTTTTATCCCCGTTTTTCCGAGAATTGCGTTTGCCACGTTAAACGTTTGCCGCGCAAGGATTTCCGTAGGAGACATCATCGCTCCCTGATAACCGTTCTTAACCGCTGCAAAGAGTGCAAACAGGGCAACCGTCGTTTTTCCGGAGCCCACGTCCCCGTGGAGCAGCCTATTCATCGGTTTTCCCGAGGAAAGGTCTTTCGCTATCTCTTCCATCGCTCTTTTCTGTGCGTTCGTAGGTTCGAACGGGAGGAGCTTTTCGAACTCGGAAATCATTTCTTTCCCTACGTTCATTTTTATTCCTTCGTGCGACTTTATCTCTTTTTTGCGCTTTCCGAGGACAATTTGAAGCATAAACAGTTCGTCAAAAATCAACCTGTCTTTTGCTTTTTGAAGCTTGCGAAAATTTTCGGGGAAGTGAATGTTGTAAAGCGCCTCTCCGAGGGAAACCATTTTGTATTTTTCAATGATTTCATCGGGAAGGTAATCCGGAACGTGCGGGGCGTAAATGTCCAAAACATTTTTGATTTTGTTCCTCAAAACCTTTTCCGAAATCCCCTGCGTGAGGGAGTAAATCGGGATTATCCTCTTCGTGTGGACGAACTCTCTTCCCTCGTATGCGATTTCGTATTCCGGAGAGGGCATTTCCCATTTTCCGTAAGAGAACTGCACCTTCCCGGATAACACAACTTCCTGCCCTTCTTTGAAGACGTCTTTTAAATACGGCTGATTGAACCATACGGCATTCAAATAACCGGTTTTGTCCGTGATTGTTACGATGATGAGGTTTACCCGTGCTTTTTTCTCTGCAACGCGGACGACTTTTCCCTGTACGGTGAACCTCTCTCCGTTCTTCAAATATGCGATTTTTGTTGTGCGTGAAAGGTCCAGATAATCGCGCGGGAAGTAATACAAAAGGTCGTATGCCTCGATTATCCCTAATTTTTTGAACACCTTTGCGAGTTTCGGGCCCACGCCTTTTACGTATTGAACGGGAATAAACGTTTCGGACAGAGGAATGAACTTTTCCTTGATTGTTGTTTTCCCTTGCAGGACCGCGATGACGTTTCCCGCAACTTCCGCCCTCTTTTCCGGAGTGAGGTTTGCATATCCTTCAAAAAGGCTCCGCACCTTTTCCTTTTGTTTTGAGGTAAGCGGAGCCTTGTCAATATTTTTCTCTATGAACTTCTCGATTCCACCGCTTACGGCTTTATCAGTGAAACCCTTTTTCTTTTCAAGCCTTAGTACATTTTCGAGAAGTTTCCAGCCCATTAAATATAAATCTCTTTTAAGAAACTCGTGCCATTGAGATGCTCAAGATTAAAGATTTCGGAAATCGTGTCTCCCATATCAGAGAAGGAATTTCTCAATCCGAGGTAATAGTTCGGTTTGAAATGCTTTCCGTACGCAATTATGGGGACAAACTCCCTCGTGTGGTCCGTATGTCCTTTGAACGTAGGGTCGCACCCGTGATCCGCAGTGATAAACAGCACGTCCGTTTCTTTCATATTGCCCAATATGTCGGGAAGTGCATCGTCGAAATCTTGAAGCCCGTTTCCGTATGCAACGTAGTTTCTCCTGTGCCCCCAGTGGGAATCAAATTCAACTAAATTCGTAAAGAGCAAACCTTCGAAATCCTCTTTTATCAGGTTGATCGTTTTTATGATACCGTCGATGTTGTTGTCCGTGTGAATACTCTTTGTGAGCCCCACACCGGCAAACAGGTCATGAATTTTTCCGACGCCGACAACTTCCCTTCCGCTTGCTTTCATCGTGTCGAGAACCGTTTTCCCGACGGGCGGAAGAGAATAATCCCTTCTTTCGGA
>JAGHAO010000190.1 GCA_021161495.1 Caldisericaceae bacterium
CGTTATTTTCCTGCTTCCTTTAATTAAAGTTAAACGTACAGTTAAAATCAATGATCGTTCTTTGAAGAATCTGAAATACGTGTTGACAAGCACAATGCCAATAACTTTGGTAATACTGCTTATACTGCTCTTCAAATTGCCCGTAGTGACTTCAGGCATTATAGGTACAGGCTACATTGTTATCACAAAAAGACTGAAACCTTCTCATTTGCGCAAAGCACTAAATTCAAAATTACTTCTTAAACTTGTGGTTTTGATGTATTCCATTATGTTTTTAAAAACAGTTGTTAAGAACACCGGCGTTATTTCAGGAGTTTATGCATATATGAATTCAATACATATCCCATATGTAATAATCTTATTTCTCCTTCCGTTCGTAGTGAGCCTTATGAGTGGAGCGGCATCGGCAACGATAGGAGTATCGTATCCTTTGCTTCTTCCCTTGCTTAAAACCCCCAACCTGAATATCGTTAATCTTTTGATTGCTTTTCTCGGAGGGTGGAGTGCTCTTATGCTTACGCCTACGCACCTCTGCCTCTCTTTAAGTATGGGATATTTTAACGCAAAACCGGAAAGAGTTTACAAATTACTGATTAAAAACGTATTATTTTTAATTGCGTTTTCGGCAATATACATTTTTGTCGTAAATCTTTTATTGAAATAGAAATAAAAAGAGCCCCGAATTGCTCGGAGCCCTTTTTATTCTAATCCTATGTTTTTTCTTTACGGATTCTGATAATCTTTCAATGCTTCCTGTGCTTCTTTTTGAGCCTGGTCCATCGCTTCTTTGGGGCTCATCTGTCCGTTATATGCAGCCTGCAAGTATTTGTGGAAGATGCTTCTCACCTGCGCAAGGTTATGGCAGGAGAATTCCGGACCTGCATATTTCAAAAGTTCTTTAACTTTTGCGGCCTGAGGGACTTCTTTGAGGTGTTCTTTCATTATGTCGAGATCGTATGCACTCTTACGAGTTGCGATATATCCGGTGTTAATGCTGAAATCCGCAACATATTTGGGCTGTGTGACAAATTCGATAAATTTCCATGCCGCTTCCTTCTTTTCTTCCGGTATATTCTTAAACATATAGATGTTTCCGCCACCGGTTACAGTTGCATAAGTCCCTTTTTCTTTACCGGGCACTGCCATAACACTTACGTTAAAGTTTGCTTTTTCAAGAATTCCGTTCAAACCCGAGGTGGAATGAAGAATAAACGCAGCCTTTCCGTTTTCGAAATCGGGAACCGCAGTGTTCCAATTCTTCTGAACGCCTTCCGGCATCGCATTATATTTGTGAGACAGATCGATATAGAACTGAATTGCCTCTATTACCCTCGGATCATTGAAATTCATTTCTGTGGGGCTCTTAAAGATATTCGTTCCGTTTCCGAGTGCAAGCGGTTGGAATAGCCAATAAGGCCAGCCCGAAGGCCATTCGATTCCCCAGCGGATAACATTTCCGTCTTTGTCTTTCTTCGTAAGTTTGGACGTTACATCTGCAAGAGATTGCCAACTGTCAGGGACGGGAAGGTTATTCTCTTTCAAAAGATCCGCATTATAATACATCAAAGCAACACTTCTCTGGAAAGGCATACTCCAAATTTTACCTTCGTATTTCGAGTTTGCAAGGAATTCCGGGAAGAAGTCATTGAGATATTCCTGGCCGTTAGGCATCTTATTGATAAAATCATCAAGCGGAGTAATATATCCCGCATCGATAAGGTCATAAAGATCCGTTGCAAGCATTATTGCAAGTGCGGGAGGTTCTCCACCACCGTTAATTACGGTCTTTATTGATTTTTCAACATCGGTGTAGCCGCCTGAGTAAACCGGTTTTACTGTAATATTAGGATATTCTTTATGAAAGTCCGCAGCGTATTGGTTGAGAATTTTGGATTCGGGTGCAAGAGTGGAAACAGGGAAATAAATTTCGATCGTAACCTCTTTTTGCTGGTTATTGTTCTGGTTGTTGTTTTGATTGTTGTTCTCCGCAGGTTTTTTAGGCGCACATCCTGCGAAAACAATCGTAAATGACACCATCACGGCAAGCAATAAAACAAAAATCTTTTTTGCCGTTACATTCCTAAATAACTTCATCTTTCACTACCTCCTTTACTATGGTATTGTTTTAAAACACCTTTTCTCATATTTTGTTTTCGCTATCACCTCCTTTATTATTTAATGCCCGAATATAAGAAACTGTTAATAAAACGCTTTTGGAAAATGAGAAATGCAATTAGCAAAGGAGCTACAACAATAAGGGTTGCTGCCGCCAATAACGGCCATTGAGCACCGATTTCTCCGAGTTGAGTAAAACGGACAAGGCCAACGGTAAGCACCCTGGATTTATTGCTTGCTGTTACGACTAAAGGCCATAAAAATTCGTTCCAATGCCATGTTACCGAGGAAATCGCAAAAGCTATAAGAGAGGGAATTGCAGGCGGAAGGTAAACATTTTTCAAAAGTTGACTCCAATTACAACCGTCTATGATTGCGGCTTCCACGAGTTCATACGGAACCTCGAGAAATGCCTGCCGCATCAGGAAAGTACCGAATGCCGAACCGAAATACGGGAGCATTATCGCAAGTAATGTATCATATAATCCGAGATGCCTTATCGTTGCAAAGTTCGGAACAAGCAATGCCGTCGTGGGAATCATTAATTGAAGAAGTATAAAAAATAGAATCCACTTTTTCCCGACAAATTCGTAGTTTGCAAAGGCAAAACCCGCAAAAACAGCAGTAACAACCTGAACAATAAGAATGCCGAATACAACAATCAGCGTGTTTTTATAATATAGAACAAACGGCGCCATATGCCAGGCACGAATATAATTAGCGATGGAAAAACCGCCTCCGAACCAGCTGCTGCCTCTTCCTATCGGGACATTAGGCGGACGGAAAGACGCAGCAATTGCCCAAAGTATTAC
>JAGHAO010000228.1 GCA_021161495.1 Caldisericaceae bacterium
GACTTTGAATTCACGCGCATTACGGAATTCAAACATTTTTACAAAAACTCGGCAAGCGGAACGGTAATAGCAAAAGAATTCCCGAAGGATCCGAAAGCAGAGGGAGTGCCTTGCCCTGTGGTAAATATAAATAGTAAAAACCTTTATGGGAAATACAAAGCCGAGCCGGAAAATTCGGAAAAATCTTCCTTATGGGCAAACTCGCAAATTTTAAATATATAAATACGGACGTAGCGGCAAGTTCCGCATTGAATCTTGCGGAGCGTTTCGATGTTAAAGCCTAATTATGTTCTTTCGCTTCTCCAATCGGAAAGTTTCGCCGAACCTTTTCCGAATATGTCTTCCACTCTGCCGACAAGTTCGCTTACGGGCCTTATGTAATACCTCGAAGATGTATTTATTTTAATCTCTTTGCCGTCCATAAGCAGGTGGATAAACAAGGGCGCACGTCCCTTGAAATTTTTGATTTCCTCTTTCAGTTTTTCGAATTTCTCAACCGTTCCGTCGCCGTATTTTGCGTAAACATGCAGAGAAAGATATTCCTCTCTTCCTTTTATGTCTTTT
Organism: Caldisericaceae bacterium; assembly: GCA_021161495.1. Lineage (GTDB taxonomy): Bacteria > Caldisericota > Caldisericia > Caldisericales > Caldisericaceae > AUK232. The sequence continues at coordinate 565 of JAGHAO010000228.1, forward strand.
TCTGTTATGAATTCGTCCACCTTGTCGGCGATTATGGTAAATCCGTTCCCTTCTCTCTTCGCCCTGCCTTCAATAACAATTACGCCGTCGGAATCGGCATATTTCGAAAATGCGTCGTACGCCATCGGAAAAACGACAACCGTTGCTTTTGCATCGTTATCCTCTATTTCGAATTTGTACATTGATTGCCCTTTCCTTGTTTTCGAGCGCTTGAACTTTCCTTTTATCCCCGCTATCTTTACGGTTTTTCCGTCGTCTTCGTCGGTTAAATCGGAAACCGTTTTCACGTTCCTGTCTTTAAGGAGCATCGTGTATGCATTTATCGGATGGTCCGTTATATAAAATCCGAACGCTTCTTTTTCGTATTGGAGGATTTCCATTCGAGTTGCGCGCGTTTTTCTTTTAGGTATTTTTACCGCGGATTCCCCTCCGAACAGAGAAAGCGATTCAATCTGTTTTTCGCCTCCGTTTGTGAGGAGCGCTTTCCTGTCTTCTCCGAGAGAATCGAAACATCCTGCTTTTATCAAACTTTCTATAACTCTTTTGTTCACTTTTGTGCTTTGAACTCTTTTTTTGAAATTTGTAAAACTTGTAAACTCTCCGTTTTTTTCACGCTCTTTTACAATTTCCGCGAGTGCTTTCTCTCCGCTTCCCTTTATTGCAAGCATTCCGAACCTGATTGCATCGCCTTCCGTTTTGAAATACACGTCGGATTTGTTTATGTCCGGGGGCAGGACTTCAATTCCGTTTTTCTTTATTTCAAATATAAGTTCTTTTGTTTTATTTTCGTTCCCGATGTATCCGTTCAAAAGTGCGGTAAAGTATTCTTTCGGGTAGTGCGCTTTGAGATATGCCGTCCTGAACGCAATTGTTGCATAGCACACCGCATGAGACTTGTTGAACCCGTATCCTGCGAAGTATTCGATGAGGTCGAACACTTTTGTTGCAACTTCCTTGCTTACACCTTGTTTTACCGCCTTGTTTATGAAAATATTCCTCTGCTCTTTCAGGATTTCCGGCTTCTTTTTCCCGATTGCTTTTCGCAAAAGGTCCGCTTCCGCCATTGTGTACCCTGCAAGCACGTTTGCAATCTGCATCACCTGTTCCTGATACACGATGATTCCGTATGTTCCTTTTAAGATAGGTTCGAGTTTCGGATGCGGATACGTAACAGGCGTTTTCCCGCTTTTTCTGTTTATGTATTCCTCTATGCCGCCCGCCCTTATCGTTCCGGGCCTGTAAAGTGCGACAACCGCAGTCAAGTCTTCTATGCTTTCGGGCTTTATCCCTTTGAGGACTTTACGCATCCCGCTGCTTTCCAATTGGAACACTCCGGAAGAGTCCCCTCTTTGAAGCATCTTATACGTTTCAGGGTCGTCCGTCGGGATTTTGTCAAAATCGACTTCTATACCTTTCTTTTTAAGCATTTCTATCGTATCTTGAATCACGGTGAGGTTTTTCAAGCCCAAAAAGTCCATTTTGAGCAATCCGATGTGCTCTATCACGTCTTTGTCGAACTGCGTGATAACGGAGTTGTTTTTATCGATTGCAAGCGGGACATAGTCCGTGAGAGGTGCGTCGCCGATTACGATTCCCGCGGCGTGCGTGGAGAAGTTTCTTGCGACTCCTTCTAATTTTAACGCCGTTTCGAACAGCACTTTGTATTTTTCGTCGCGCGCCTTTTCGTTCAGTTCCGGAACAGTGTTTATCGCTTCCTGCAAAGAGAAACCGAACGGTATGAGTTTTGCGATTTTGTCTATTTCCGCATACGTGAAGTCAAGCGCCCTTCCGACATCTCTTATAACGGCCCGCGCTTCCATTTTGCCGAATGTTGCAACCTGCGCCACGTGGTCTCTCCCGTATTTTTCCCTCACGTATTCGATTACCTTGTCTCTTTCCCTGTCCCCGATGTCCACGTCGATATCCGGCATTGAAATCCTTGCGGGATTTAGAAATCTTTCGAAGAATAAATTATACCTCAGCGGGTCGATTTCCGTAATTCCGAGCGCGTATGAAACGATACTTCCCGCAGCCGAGCCTCTTCCCGGGCCTACCGGAATTTTATGCTTTTTCGCCCAATTTATGAAGTCCTGCACTATGAGGAAGTAATCGGTAAACCCCATCTGTTCAATGATTTCAAGTTCCATTTCCGCACGTTCCTTTGCTTTGGGCAGATCTTCGGCGGGGTAAAGTTTCTCTATGCCTTTACGAACAAGGCTTCTCAAAAGTTTTTTATTTTCTTCTTCGTTCCATTCTTTTCCGTCTTCCGTAAAATGCGGCAAGTGGTACGTGTTGAATTCGAAATTTACGTTGCACCGCTCTTTTATTATTTCCGTATTTTCCACAGCTTCTTCAAGCCCGGGGAACATTGCTTTCATTTCTTCTTCGGACTTTACGTAAAATTCCTCCGTTTGAAACCGCATCCTTTCCGGGTCGTCCACTTTTGAGAGCGTTTGAACGCACAGCAGGATGTCGTGCGCTTTTGCATCCTCCCTCCTCAAATAATGGGCGTCGTTTGTGGCAACAAGCGGGATTCCCGTTTCTTTGGAAAGTTCCGCCATAATCGGGATAACTCTTTCCTCCTCCGGAATCCTGTGGTTCTGCACTTCCAAAAAGAAGTTTTCTTTTCCGAAAATATCGATATATTTTTGAACCGCTTTTTTTGCCGCTTCCTTTCCTTCGTGTAAAATCCTGTAAGGGATTTCTCCCTGCAAACAGGCGCTCAAAGCGATTATTCCTTTGTGGTATTTTTTCAGCACTTCGTAATCCGTTCTCGGCTTGTAGTAAAACCCGTTTATGAAACTGTCGGAGACTATTTTTAACAAATTTTTGTACCCTTCGTTATTTTCCGCAAGCAGTATGAGGTGAAATCTATGCCCGCCTTTTGCTTTTATCTTTCTTCCCTGCTCCGCTACGTAAACTTCCACTCCTATTATCGGCTTTATGCCGTTCTTTTTCATTGTTTCGTAAAAATCGATTGCTCCGTACATATTCCCGTGGTCCGTTATCGCAACGGCATCCATTTTCAACTCTTTTATTCTCTCCACGAGGAGCGGTATTCTGTTGAGCCCATCCAACAAACTGTATTCAGTATGCAAATGCAAGTGAGTAAATCCCATCTATAAGCCTCCTGATGCATCAATTAGTTTTATCATACGAAATTATAGATTTGTTATCGACTTTTTCCAAGTTTCTTTAATTTACGGGGTTTTGCCAATCCGTTTGTTCTTTTATTGCGATATCCGTAAAATATTTGTATGGAGGAAGGTAAAAAGTTCGATACCGGATTTCCTGTGCCGAGTTTGCCGGAGATTTTAATCCGGAAAGATTCGGTAAAAGAGAAGGTTTTTTCCGCTTCGAAGTTCGCTTATATCTATGGCGAAGCGGGTTCCGGCAAGACGACTTTTGCTTTGTCTGTTTCGGGTAAACATCCTGTATATATAAAAATCCCGGAAACAAAAATGCAAGACATCTCTTTTATTTATTCCTATTTTCTTTCTTCGGAATTGTTAAACGAAGATAAGTTTTTTGAGGAACCTTTTTACGAATTCAAAAGAGAGATTGTTTTACAATATATCCTAAACAAACTTATTCATAAGAGAAGAAAAGTAAAAATTATCGTGGACGATCTCCACAATCTTCCGGAAAACAGCGAAATGTTTCTTTTTATAAAAGACCTTTTTCGTTACGCCTCAAGGAATTTGTTTTTTATTTTCGTTTCAAGAAAAAATCCGCCTTCTTTTTTACTGAAGGAAGCCGACAGAGGGGTTTTCATACAGAGCAAAGAATTGAGA
>JAGHAO010000094.1 GCA_021161495.1 Caldisericaceae bacterium
CCGTTAAAGTCGCTGCCGCAGGTATGGTGAGCTATGCGGGTTGGCTTACCGGATACGGGAATGTGGTGATAATTTATCACGGTTCGGATGTTTCAACACTTTACGCGCATTTGAAAAAATATGTTGTGCACAAGGGCCAATTAGTAAAGCAGGGGCAGATTATTGCGTATTCCGATAATACAGGGTGGTCCACGGGGCCGCATCTCCATTTCGGGGTATACATTGGTGACAAACCTGTAAACCCGATGAAATATCTTCCCTGATTTGTTTTGTGCGATAAATATAATCTCGATGAATACTGATTATTGTTGCTATTTCTACGGATATGCCTAAATTACCCTATTTTGAGGGTAAATTTTCGAGAGGAGGTATATTTATATCAAAAAATGGCATTTCGCCTCGTAAAATTCAAATAAACGCTATGTTTTTTGTCAGTATTTATCAAAGTTTCTTAGGGGTAGCACGAAAGAATGCGGGTTTGTCGAATTATAAGTTTGAAAGTAATAATTGAAAAAAGATTGTATTTAAGCCAAACTCAATTTTCCGATTTTTCGAAGGCAAAAGTGAAATTTCAAAAAACGCCCCGCAAACCGCATAACTTCGTAAAAAGCGCCTATTTATCATAGTTCTTTACTCAAAATGTCCGGTTCGTACCTGGTACTAAGAGGACATTTTTATCTTGTCACCCTGAAATGCATTAGTTCAGGGTCTTGTTGTTTATCTAAGTAAATTCAACATAAAAAGATTTTAAATATACTTATTTAAATCACAATTTGGTGGTATAATAAAACAAACTTGCATAGTAAAATTTTTTAGGAGGAATATATGTTTAATAAGATTAAAATGCCGGAACTTAAAATTGGTGAATTCACTGCGAAAATTCCTATCGTGCAAGGGGGAATGAGCGTAGGGATTTCTCTATCGCGCCTTGCTTCAGCTGTTGCAAATCAAGGAGGGATTGGTGTAATCGGTGCAGCAGGGATCGGAATGCTTGAACCGGATTTCAATACGAATTTCAGAGGGGCAAACCAACGTGCTTTGAGAAAGGAAATCAGAAAAGCGAGAAGTATGACTAAAGGGTTGCTTGGTGTGAACATAATGGTTGCGCTTACCGATTTTTACGAGTTGGTTAAAGTGGCGGTCGAGGAAGAAATAGATTTTATTTTCGCCGGTGCGGGGCTTCCTCTCAAAAATCTTGCCACAATTACCGGGATAAGTGCTAATAAAATAAGAACAAAATTAATCCCTATCGTTTCTTCCGGAAGATCAGCAAAAACGCTTTTCACGTATTGGGCGAAACATTACAAAGAAGTCCCGGATGCGGTTGTTGTGGAAGGCCCCAAAGCCGGAGGACACTTGGGTTTCAAAAAAGAACAAATTGACAATCCGAATTTTGCTCTCGAAAAACTTTTGCCTGCGGTAATCGATGCCGTGAAGCCTTTTGAAGACGCATTCAAGAAAAAAATCCCCGTAATAGCCGCCGGAGGAATATACACGGGATTTGACATTTTTAAGTTTATGAGTATGGGTGCAAGCGGAGTGCAAATGGCAACAAGGTTTGTCGCAACAAAAGAGTGCGATGCGTCCGACGAATTCAAAAAGGCGTATATCAGAAGCAAAAAGGAAGATATTGTGATTATCGATAGCCCTGTAGGAATGCCGGGACGTGCAATAAAGAACCAATTTTTGCTCGAGGTTGAAGCCGGTGAGAAAAAACCTTTTTCCTGTAAATTTAAATGCTTGAAAACCTGTGATTATCGGCGAGTGCCTTACTGCATAGCACTTGCTCTTACCAATGCCAAAGTCGGGAATTTGTCGGAAGGTTTTGCTTTTGCAGGAGCGAATGTTTACAGGATCAAGAAAATAACAACCGTTAAAAAACTTATGAATTCTCTTGTACGAGAATACCAGAAAGCTGCGAAAGCGTCGAAAAAGTTTAAGTTTGTTGTGGCTTAATATGAAAGAGGCGGCTTTTAACCGAGCCGCCGTTTTTGAATTCTCAAATCGGTTTGTCAAATGATTTGGCTTATTTCCTGCAAACCTTTTTTTACTGAGAGCATTACCATACCGAGTTTAGCTTTATTGTTCGTTACAACCATCAGGGCTGCTATGTTTTTAACGGATTGAACGATAACATAACCGTCCGTACCTTTCACGTATGCTTGTTCAAGAGTTCCTTTCTTAAGTTCTTCCGCCGATCTTTCCCCGAGAGAAAGAATTGTTGCCGAGAGTGCCGCAATTCTGTCCTCTTCCGCTCCCTCGGGAAGCAAACTCGAGATAGGAAGTCCGTCAAGGCTTACAACGCTCAATGCTTCGATATCCGGATTTTCCGATTTCATTTTTTTGAGCACTTCCAAAATTTGTGCCGGTTTTCCTTCAATTGCCATATCGTTCGATCTCCTATTCTTTGGGTATTTTTACTTCAAACTCGCAGTAATCTTGCTTTCCTGTTGCCGCACAGGCAGTTTCTTCAACGGATGTCCTTTTTCCGAAATAAGTGGAGTAAACTCCGCCCAAGAAGCCTCTTGTCAAATGGCATACCGGAGTATCGCTGTCTTCGTTGTTGTTTGCTTTGTAACTTGCAACCTCGAAACTGTTATGGAATCTGATTGTTATTTTATCTTCACCTTCATCCGTAATTTCGAACGTTCCAAAGCCTTGATAAACCATCATTCCAAATACCATTTCGATTGCGCGGCTTTTGTCTCCCGCAAGTTCGGAGTAATGCTTAAAAAATTCTTCGCCCATCCTTTCTCCCAACTGATACAGCACGGGACGTAAAGAGTTTTTCCCACCCAGTCCGTAAGGGAAATACTTAATGCCCATCATAACGAACCTTTGCCCCTTAAGCATAATGTTGCCGTTATCATCGGTTAGCACTTCTCTCCCGGCGAGTTTTGCAATTTCCTCCGCCGTTTCTTTTGTAATTTTCCTCATTCTCTCCTCCATAATTGTAAATTTACCTCCCTTTTGAAAATTTGGTTCTGATTTTCAAACAGAGATGATAAGTATAGGTTGTGTACTGATTATTAATTTCAAGTCAATACTCTTAAACACTCATAGGCATCATCTCCCTTTATAAAATTATTTGCAATATGGAAATATTCTTTATCGATTATACACCCTATTTGTTTTAAAAGACTCAGCAAACATTTGCGTATTTCAATGTACTATCTTCTTTTGCTTCTGTCCCCCTAATCAACACATTATTCAATGCTTCACAAAATTTCCATACCAATTTATCTTATGGAATTATA
>JAGHAO010000106.1 GCA_021161495.1 Caldisericaceae bacterium
AATCTTCAAATTGTTTTTGTTAGGAGGCAAATATGAAAATATGCCCTAAGTGCGGGAAAGAAAATCCCGACGATGCGGTTTTTTGCAAATACTGCGGAGCAAAAATAGAACCTACTGAAAAAGATTTCGAGTGGGTTTTGCTTTTAACCGCGCAGAACCAGTTCGAGGCGGATGTTGTGGCAAACCTTCTCGAGGCAAACGGGGTTAATGTTATGATGAAACGCCCCAATCCCGGCATAGCCGGATCTTTTATAGGTTCAAACCCTCTTTTGGGGAGCACAGGCCCCTGGAACGTGTTCGTTATGAGGACGGATTTGGAAAAAGCAAAGGAAATTTTGAAATCGGAGGAGGCGGATAATGGAACTTCGGAAAATGACGATGAGTGATGTAAAGGAATATCTCGAGAATTTCGATACCGTGATAATCCCGATAGGCGCAACGGAAGAGCATTCTGCCGCCTTACCTCTCGGAACGGATACGATTGCCGCCGAAAAAATGGCGATAGAAACAGGCAGAAGAACATCAAGGATTGTTGCTCCCGTAATAAGTGTAGGTAACTGCCACTCCGTAACGTTTGCTTTTCCGGGGACGATGTCTCTTTCCCCTCACACGCTTACCCTCGTTATAGAAGATTATCTGAAATCTCTTTACAAGCACGGGTTCAGGAAATTTCTGTTTGTAAACGGACACGGGGGAAACGTTGCTCCGATAAGGTGCGCTATTGACGAAGTCGCCCCTATTTTTAAGAACTCCCGCTTTGCCGTGGGGTCCTGGTGGCGCTTTCCCGAACTTGCCAAACTTTACGATAACGCAGGGCATGCCGGCAGGGGCGAAGTCTCAATGATGCTTTACCTTGCTCCAGAACTCGTAAAGTCAGAGAATTTTACGGAAGAAAAAATCAAATATCCCGGCTATTTTGTTTCGGAAGATCTTGTTTTCGATGAAATAACAAAAACCGGTATAATTGCGGACAATCAAAAGGGAAGTGCGGAATTGGGAAGGGAACTGTTCGAAAAGTCCGTAGAAGTCTATGTGAAGATGGTAAAAATGTTGGAGAGGAATTGAAAGGCAATGGAAAAAACGAATAAAATTTTGCTGTTTTTTGCAATTTCCGCAGCAGTTATTCTTACAGACCAAGCGGTGAAATTCATCGTGAGGCACAAACTCACGGAAGGTGTCAGCGTAAAAGCAATAGGAAACGTAGTGTATTTTACTTATGTGAAAAACAGGGGCGCAGCGTTCGGAATGTTTCAAGGAGGAAGGTGGATTCTTGCCGCAATAAGTTTGGCAGTTGCCATTTTTATGCTGTTCGAACTGAAATTTTTCCTCATAAATAAACCCGTTCTTGTCGGTGGGGCGCTTTTGTTTGGCGGAATTATCGGAAACTTACTCGACAGAGTTTTTTTAGGATTTGTTACGGATTTCATAGATTTTCGGTTTTGGCCTGTGTTCAATATTGCGGACAGTTGCATCGACATAGGACTTTTGATAATAGTAATTTATCTTCTTTTCTATGACAAAAAGAATAGTTTCGGATAAATCTGAAAGGGTTGACAAATTTTTATCGGAAAACCTTTCCTACACACGCGCATTTGTCCAAAAACTCATAAAAAGCGGAAAAGTTTCCGTAAACGGCAAAATCGTTCTGAAGCCTTCCGTAAAACTTCGCTCCGGCGATGTCGTAGAAGCGGAGGAAATGGAGAACAAGCCCCTTGAAATCGAAAAAGAAAACAAGCCTCTGAAAATTCTTTACGAGGATAAATATTTGCTTGTTATTGACAAACCGGCAGGGCTCACCGTTCATCCGGTAGGGAGCAAAAACACGGACACGCTTGTGAACAGATTACTTTACCATGTAAAAGACCTTTCCGGAATAGGCGGGGTGATTAGGCCCGGTATAGTCCACCGATTGGACAAAGACACTTCCGGTGTTCTCATTGTGGCAAAGTGCGACGAAGCGCATCAAAAACTCTCCGAAATGCTTAAAACCCATAAAATAGACAGGAGATACATCACGCTCGTAAAAGGCGTTCCGAAACCGGAAAAAGGTGTTATCGACGTTCCGATAGACAGGAAAAACGGAACAACGAAAATGACGGTGTCGCCTATGGGAAGAAGAGCGGTTACTCATTACAGGGTAATAGAAAAAATAGGGAATGTGTTTTCCTTGGTTGCCGTAAAATTGGAAACGGGCAGAACACACCAAATCAGAGTCCATCTCTCTTACATCGGCCACCCCGTTGCAGGCGACCCTGTTTACGGAGGCGGAACGAAAGATGCGGAACTCCGCAGACAATTCCTGCATGCCTATGAAATTTCGTTCATTCATCCTATAATAGGAAAAAGAATTACGGTATACTCTATGTTGCCTGTGGAACTCAGAGAGGTGTTAAATAAGGTGAGGAAAAAATGGAAGAAAAAATAATAGCGCAAAACAAAAGGGTTTTACGAAATTTCGAGATATTGGACACCGTTGAAGCGGGTTTGCAGCTCGAAGGGTACGAAGCGAAAGCCGCGAGGGAAGGAAAGGTAAACCTTAACGGAAGTTACGTGAAAGAGAAGAACGGCGAACTGTTCATATACAATATGTTTATCGCCGCAAATCCCTCGGCGCATAATGTTAAAGGAGAAAGAAGGAGAAGGAAACTTCTCCTCCACAAATACGAAATTATACGCTGGATAACTCGCGCAAAGGAAAAAGGGCTAACGATTCTGCCCGTGGACGTTCATACGTCGAACAACAGGATAAAGGTCACAATAGCACTCGTGCGGGCGAAAAAGATGTTCGGAAACAAGAAAAAAATCGAAGAAAAACGCATCAAAGAAGAGATGCACAAAGCGAGGCGATTGAGGTGAAAAAAACAATATCGTTGATTCTTGCGATATGTATACTTATGCTTGTTGTTCCCGTATATGCGGAAACTCAGTATCCGCTTGTTTCCGTAACGGACTCCCTTGTTAACGTGAGGTCCGGTCCTTCTTTGAATTACAAAGTCCTGTATCAGGTGGTGCGAGGCACGCTTCTCGAAAGGCTTTCCAAGATTCGCAATTCGAGCGGCGACGTGTGGTATAAAACGTATGATTTCAATACCAACAAAATTGTATATATCGCTTCCTGGCTTACGGAAGACAGCGGCGTCTCCATATACGGGCAGAATGCGGATTTTACCGCGGAGGTTGCAACCGATGTGTTGAATGCACGTATTGGCCCCGGGACGTCGTTTAAAGTGATCGACGTTTTGAGTAAAGGAGAGAAAAAGCATATCACAAGAATTATTGTTCGCTCCGACGGGCAAAAATGGTTCAGGTACAGGGAAAACGGCAAATATTATTACGTTGCCGGTTGGTATATGAAAAAGATTGTAAAAGAAAACCCGCAGAAAACGAACGATGATTCGGAAAACGAAACGAACACTTCTCCCGTTGCAAAGGCGAAATATTATATAAATATTCGTTACGGCCCTTCTTTGGATTACGGCAAAAAAGGTTTGATCACAAAGGGAGACTCGGTTACTATTGACGGAGTTGCAAAAAACAAAGAAGGGGAACTTTGGATCGAAATCGAATACAACGGAACTTACGGCTGGTGTTATGCTCCCCTGTTCGACATAAAAAATTTACATTCTCCGGACCTTTCCCCGATAGGAGGTAAAGGGGATGTAATCGACTATGTGAATCTGCGTTCAGGCCCGTCCACGGATTACAGCGTGGAAACGGTGCTCCCCAAAGGAACAAGTTGCAAAATTGTAGGTGTTGCGAAAAACGAGAAAAACGAAATTTGGTATCAGGTTCTGGCAAGGAAATACGGCTGGGTGCGTTCCGACCTTATGACTTTGCATACAGTCAAAAAGGGGCAGATTTCTCAGGTCACGTGGGAAATCGCTTCGAACGGGATAAATGTTGTTGTGTCCGGGAAAGATATTTCGAGGCCCCAGATTTCCGTATTGGAAAACCCGATAAGAATCAGCGCCCGTTTTTCGAACACGCTCCTCGGAAAAAACGCAAACGCTTTACTTATAAACATACCGCCTATCATAAGGGTGCGTTACAAAGCGGAGGGCCTAACGACCGAACTGATTGTAGATCTTACGGACAGGATTCCTTTCAAGGCATACTTTGACAAAGGCAATTTCATCATAAATTTGGAACTCCCGAAAAAGGGGCAGAAGAGGGTTAAAGTTTCCGACTCTCTCGTATACGCTTCCACTTTGACAAACAACGGGAGCGAATACATCTGCATTACGGATATTTTTGACGCGCTAAATTTGAAATACAAGGCCCCTTCCTCGGAACTTTCGGTAAATTTCTTCGGGAAAAACATAACGGTAAAAACGGGGGATTTATACAAAAAAGACGAAAACCTTTATATTTCATTTGAAAACCTGATAAAATATTTCAATGTAATTGTTTCGGAATTAAACAACACGGTTTACATCGACCCGGTACTTGTTTCCTATGAAGAAAACGGAAAGTCGGCGGAGTTTGTTTTCTCAATGCCTCCCAAAATCAAAAAAGAGGTTAAAAACGGAAAAACTGTTTACGTGATTTACGCAAGTGCGGGCAATTTTTCGGGAAAGGTGAATTTTGTCCAGCGAAAAGGCGAAATCCCTCCTATGATATACGTTTCAGCAAATGGAGACGAAATTTCCGTAAACGGAACAAAAGTTTCCGTTCAAAAAAGCGGGAGTTCCGGGAAAGGAATTTTATCGGGAAGAATCATCGTGATAGACCCCGGGCACGGGAGTTATTCCGGGCCTTACCTTGACACAGGAGCAACGGGGCCCACCGGAGTAAAAGAAGGCGTTGTTGTCCTTGAAATTGCGAAACTGCTTAAAAAATTGCTCGAAGCGGACGGTGCGAAAGTGATTCTTACCCATACAACGCTCGACGATCCGAACAACCCCACGCTTGCACAGAGGTGTGCGATAGCGAACAGTTCCGGAGGAGATTTGTTTATGTCCATTCACCTGAATGAATCGGTAAGCAGGGAAGCGCACGGAACAGAAACGTATTATTGGCATTCTTCTTCGAAGAAATTTGCGGAAGTTATCCAGCACAGCCTTGTTACGGAATTAGGCACAACGGACAGGGGCGTGAAAAGGGATTACCTGTATGTTTGCAGGAACGTGACGACAATGCCCGCAATACTTACGGAAATCGTTTTCGTATCGAACCCTCAGGAGGAAGCGCTTTGCAAAGAGCAGGACTTCCTTGAAAAAGTCGCAAAAGCCTTGCGCGACGGGATTGTGGAATATCTGAACGGAAAGAGCGGTGGATAAAAATTCTTTTATCGGTGTTTTCGACTCTGGAGTGGGCGGGCTCGGAGTTGTAAACACACTGCTTAAAATTCTTCCGACAGAAAATTATTTGTACGTTGCCGATTCCTCAAATTACCCTTACGGCACAAAGACGGAGGAAGAGATCAAAAAATTTTCCGAAAGGGTAGTGCGGCACCTTATAGGGAAAAACGTAAAGGCGATTGTTGTTGCTTGCAATACAGTTTCATCTGTTGCGATACCGAGGTTGAGGGAGATTGCCGGGGAAATTCCGGTGTTTGGTATGATTCAATCCGGCTCGAAACTTGCGTTGAGTGTTTCCGAGAATCTGAAAATAGGCGTGATTTCAACGCCGCTTACCGCAAAAAGCCACGCGTACAAAAAAGAAATCCTAAGGTTGAATAAAAATGCCGAAGTGCTTGAAGTGGGTTCGCAGAAACTTGTAAACCTTGTTGAAGACGGGAACCAAAGCAACAAATACGCTTACACCCTTGCGCAAAGAAAACTTTCCGGAATAATCGAAAGCGGTGCGGATACTCTTATTTTGGGCTGCACGCATTTCCCTTTCCTTTATAAAGTCGTTAAAAAAG
>JAGHAO010000087.1 GCA_021161495.1 Caldisericaceae bacterium
TTAAGGAGGTAACCTATGGCAAAAGAAAAATTTGAAAGAACAAAACCGCATGTAAACATCGGTACCATCGGTCATATCGACCATGGTAAAACGACTCTTACCGCTGCAATCACAAAAGTGCTTGCAACATTGGGTAAGACTGAGGCGAAGAAATTCGAAGAGATAGATAACGCACCGGAAGAAAGGGCGAGAGGTGTAACGATTAACGTTCACCACGCGGAATACGAAACGGAGAAGAGGCATTACGCACATATCGACTGCCCCGGCCACGCGGACTACATCAAGAATATGATCACCGGTGCCGCACAGATGGACGGAGCAATCTTGGTCGTTGCAGCAACTGACGGTCCTATGCCTCAAACAAGGGAACACATCTTGCTTGCACGTCAGGTTAACGTTCCCCGTATCGTCGTATTCATTAACAAAATAGATATGGTGGACGACCCCGAACTTATCGATCTCGTTGAAATGGAAACAAGAGAACTTCTCAGCAAGTACGGATTCCCCGGAGACGAAGTCCCCGTAGTGAGAGGTTCCGCATTGAAAGCTCTCGAAGCGGAAGGAGACATCTCCAGAGGAAAGAACAAATGGACCGATGCAATCTGGGAACTTATGGATGCAGTTGACGAATACATTCCCACTCCCGAAAGGCCTGTTGACAAACCCTTCCTTCTTCCCATCGAAGACGTCTTCACCATTACAGGAAGAGGAACGGTTGTTACCGGAAGAGTCGAAAGAGGAATCATTCATCCCGGTGACCCCGTTGAAATAGTCGGCCTTTCCTTCGAAAAGAAGAAAACCGTTGCAACATCTCTCGAAATGTTCAGAAAGATTCTCGACGAAGGAAGAGCGGGAGACAACGTCGGCGTCCTTCTCAGAGGTATCGGCCACGACGAAGTGAAGAGAGGACAGGTTCTTGCAAAACCCGGTTCCATTCATCCCTACAAGAAATTTAAGGCGAGAGTTTACATCCTTTCCAAAGAAGAAGGCGGAAGGCATAAACCCTTCTTCACCGGATACAAGCCTCAGTTCTATCTCAGAACAACCGACGTTACGGGAACAATCAAACTCCCCGAAGGCGTCCAGATGGCAATGCCCGGCGACAACGTGGATATGGAAGTCGAACTCATCTACCCCGTAGCATTGGAAGAAACCCAGAGGTTTGCTATCCGTGAAGGCGGTAGAACTGTTGGTGCCGGAGTCATCACTGAGGTGATTGAATAATAGAAAAGAGGTAAGATAAAAATGAGAGATATAATCCTTCTTGAATGTACGGAGTGCGGTAGAAGAAATTATGCCACTACGAAAAATAAAAAGAATAACAGAGAAAAATTGCAGATAAAGAAGTATTGCAAATATTGCAAGAAGCATACGATTCATAAGGAGGTTAAACCGTAGGTCCGTGGCTCAATTGGTAGAGCATCGGTCTCCAAAACCGAGGGTTGGGGGTTCAAGTCCCTCCGGACCTGCCACTTATTATGAGCAAAAAAACAGAAGAGAAAAGAAGAGTTAAAAAAGTACGGCAAGGAGCACAGCAGGTGCAGTCCGTAAAGCCGAGAAAGGAAAGTTTTAAGGATTTCCTCAGGGGCGTTTGGATTGAACTTACGAAACGTGTAATCTGGCCTACACCCAAACAGCTCTGGAATTATACGGTTGTAGTACTTACCTTCGTTATTTTCTGGGCGGTTTATATCGGCTTGTGGGATATGCTCTTTGCCAGAGGTTTAGAGGCAATAGTTAAATAGTTATGGCTGAAGAAAAAAAGGAGCAAAAGAAGCCGCAATGGTTTCTTGTGCATACTTACTCCGGCTCTGAAAAAAAAGCACTCCTTAACTTAAAGGAGCGTATTAAGGGATACGGAGTTGAAGACAGGATATTCGACGTAGTGTTGCCTGTCGATTATTACAGTGTGGTCGAACGCGGCAAGAGGAAAATAAAACCTCTCCGTGTTTTTCCGGGATATATTGTTGTGCATATGATTTTGGACGACGAAACTTGGTTTGTTGTTCGGAACACTCCCGGTGTTTTAGGTTTCGTTGGTAGCGGTGGAAAGCCCACGCCTCTTTCCGAAGAAGAAGTTAAAGTCATTATGGACAGAATAGGAGAAGATGAGGCGAGAGAGAAAACCAATTTCGAAGTGGGCGACAGGGTGAAAATTCTTGCGGGTCCTTTTAAGGATATGGAAGGAACCGTGCAAGAAATTGATGCGGAAAAAGGCAAATCCAAGGTGCTGCTTGAAATGTTCGGCAGGGAAATGCCCGTAGAGATTAAGAGCGAATACATACAGAAGATTTGAGAGGTGTTTTATGGCTAAAAAGAAGAAAAAAGTCGTAGGAATCGTAAAACTTCAAATTGAAGCGGGAAAAGCGACACCTGCGCCTCCGGTTGGTCCCGCACTCGGGCAGAAGGGCGTAAACATTATGGACTTCTGCAAGAGGTTCAATGCGAGGACCGCAAAGCAGGCGGGTCTTATTATCCCCGTTGTAATTAAAGTTTACGAGGACAGGAGTTTTGATTTTATCACGAAAACTCCTCCGGCATCTTCTCTTATTAAAAGGGCGCTTAAAATACAATCCGGCTCTCCGGAACCGAACAGGAAAAAAGTCGGGACGATCAAGCGTTCTCAATTAAAAGAGATTGCCAAAATGAAGTTGAAAGACCTCAATACGGAAGACCTTGACGCTGCTTCCAGGATTATTGAGGGGACAGCCCGCAATATGGGTGTGAACGTAATAGAAGATTAAGGAAGTTTGTGGGAGACAAAAGTCGTTTGACCACAAGGAGGTAAAAAGTGAAAAGAGGAAAGAGATATCAGGAACTCTTAAAAAAGATTGACAGAACAAAACAGTATTCGCTTGACGAAGCGTTGGAACTTCTTCCGCAGCTTAAAAGCGCAAAGTTCGACGAATCGGTCGAAGCAACCTATGTGTTGAACGTAAATCCGAAATTTGCCGACCAGAATATCAGAGGAGTTATTTCCCTTCCCCACGGAACCGGTAAAAAGGTAAAAGTTCTTGTTTTTGCGAAAGGCGAAAAAGCGCAGGAAGCGAAAGAAGCGGGTGCCGATTATGTAGGAGCGGAAGACCTCGTTGATAAGATTGCGAAAGAAGGTTTCCTCGATTTTGATGTTGCAATTGCGACTCCCGATATGATGAGACATGTCGGTAAAGTTGCAAGAATTCTCGGACCGAGAAAACTTATGCCGAACCCGAAAGCGGGAACGGTAACAATGGATGTTGGAAAAGCCGTTAAGGAATTTAAAGCCGGTAAAATTGAGTACAGAGTTGACAAAACAGGTGTCATTCATACGGTTATCGGCAAAATTTCCTTTAAACCGGAAGAGTTGAAAGAGAATTTGCTTGCTTTGAACGAAGCGATTGTCAAGGCAAGGCCTGCATCCGTAAAGGGGCAGTATGTTAAGAAAGTTTACCTTTCTCTTACGATGTCCCCTGCTGTTCGTTTGAACGTTCAGGAATTGTTGAAAAAATAAAATCGAAAATAGAACCGAAGACAGTTGGCGGGCTATTTGCCCTTAATGCAATGCGCCAACCGAGGTTATAAAAATATATAACAAGGTTTGTATATTTTAACCCCGGTTGCGTATGCGCCGGGGTTATTTAGGTTAAGGAGGATTAAAGATGAAGAAAGAGAAGAAAAAAGAAGTAATAGAAGAAATGACCGAGAAGTTGAAAGGTCAGAAAAATCTTCTTATTGTTGACTTCTCTGGGATTAAAGCAAACGATGCGGCAAACTTCAGGAAAGAGATAAAACGCGAAGGCATTTACTACAAAGTGGTAAAGGCAAATCTTTTGAGAATTGCCTTTAAAAATGCAGGTTTTGAGGCAGACGATTCTCTTTTCGAAGGGCCTGTGGGAGTTGCTCTTCACGAGAGTGATCCTGTGGTTTTAGCCAAAAAGTTTGTGGAGTTCAAAGACGAGAACGACAAACAGATTTTTAAAGTTAAAAAAGGCTATATCGAAGGGCAGTGGCTCTCTCCCGAGGAAGTGGACAAACTTGCAAAACTTCCTTCCAAAGAGGAACTGCTCGGCAAACTTGTTTACGTTTTGAACTCGCCTATCCAGAGGCTTGTTACTGTGCTTGAAAAACCGATTAAAGACTTTGTTGTGGTTTTGGATCAAGTTAAAAATAAAAAAGAGGAAGCCGATAAGGCTGCCTAAATAAAATTAAATTGTAAGGAGGACTTATTATGACTAAAGAAGAAATTATCGAAGCAATTGAAAAAATGACAGTGCTTGAACTTGCTGATCTCGTAAAGGCACTTGAGGACAAATTCGGAGTGACTGCGGCAGTTCCCGTTGCAGCAGTTGCAGGCGGTGCGGCAGGCGGTGCGGCACCTGCGGAAGAGAAAACTGAGTTTGACGTTGTTCTTACCGGTTTCGATCCCAAGAAAAAGATCAGTGTAATTAAGGTTGTTAGGGAAGTTATGCAACTCGGGCTTAAAGAGTCCAAAGAGTTTGTTGAATCTTCTGAAAAAGAGCCCAAACCCGTTAAAGAAGGACTTCCCAAGAAAGACGCGGAAGAACTCAAAAAGAAACTCGAAGAAGCAGGCGGAAAAGTCGAACTCAAATAGATTTTTTAAAAATGTCGGATGTTTTAAAAGCCGGGCAAATTGCCCGGCTTTTTTAGATTGTTAGATTAGGCTAATTTATTGTGTAAAAAAAATTATAAAATAAGTTGCCCGATTTGATAAAATAGTACTGCCGCACCCCATCCTATGAGGATACTGTATGCGACGGAAAATGCCGTCCATTTCCAACTGTTTGTTTCTCTGTAAATTACCCCGATTGTTGCAATGCAAGGAATGTAGAGCAAACTCATTATCATAAAAGAGTAAGCGGAAAGAGGAGTAAACATATGCATCAAAGCTCCCGGAAGTTTATCGGATCCTCCGAAAAGTGTTCCCATTGTACCCACAACTGTTTCTTTTGCAATAATACCGAAGAAAAGTGCTACCGCTGCCTGCCAAAAACCAAACCCGGCCGGTTTTAATAAAGGGGCAAAGAATCTTCCCAA
>JAGHAO010000004.1 GCA_021161495.1 Caldisericaceae bacterium
ATACGAATATTAACTTTTCTGTCAAGAGTTTAAGGAGGGATTTTCACTCGCTTTTTGTTCAAAGCGCGTATAATCCCTGAGAAATATTAATCTTACAGAGCGTGTAGGCCCGTTTCTCTGCTTCGCCACATTAAGTTCTATCTCTTCGGGAATATCAGGATCAGGCCTGTACAGGAACATAACAACATCCGCATCCTGCTCGATGGAGCCCGATTCTCTCAGATCGGAAAGTATCGGGCGTTTATCATCCCTTCTGTCAACCGCCCTGCTCAACTGAGATAGTACAACAACGGGAATATTCAATTCCCTTGCGAGATTTTTAAGCCCCCGCGTAATATTTGAAATTTCGATAACCCTGTTTTCAACTCTTCCTCTGCTACGTATAAGCTGCAAATAGTCAATAATTACGATATCGATATCCTGTTCTATTTTCAATCTCCTTGCCTTTGCACGAATATCCGTGAGGGTGGCATCTGTGCTATCGTCAATAAAAATTTTCGCTTCATAGAGGTTTCCGTATGCCTCGGTAAGTTTCGGCCAATCCGACTCGGAAAGATAACCTGTTTTAAGCCTCTGTAAGTTTACTCGCGCCTGAGAGCAAAGCATCCTTTCTATTAACTGTTCCTTGGACATCTCCAAACTGAAAATTCCAACGGCCTTTTTTTCCTTGATCGCAATGTGCTCGGAAATATTAATGGCAAGAGATGTTTTTCCCACGCTGGGACGCGCGGCAATTACTATAAGATCCGAATTTTGAAACCCTCCTGTTATATTGTCGAGATCGGTAAACCCCGTGGGTAAACCGGAAATTCCCGATTTTCTCTTGTACCTGTTTTCTATTTCCTTAAAACTCTCGGGTATAAAATCCCTTAATGCCACAAAATAAGAAGACATCCTCTTCCGCGAAAGAGCGAATATCTTTTTTTCGGCACGGTCTATAAGAGTATCAATATCCGTAACCTGATCAAAACCCATCTCGCTTATCTCTCCGCCAATCCTTATAAGTTGCCTCAGAAGAGATTTTTCTTTTACTATTTTTGCGTAATAATCCGCATTTGCCGAATTGGGTACGGAATCCGCAAGACGTGCAAGATAAGTAATACCCCCGACGGATTCAAGCTTATGTTCCGCACGGAGTCTGTCGGCAACGGAAACAATATCCACGGGTTTCTGGTCCGAAGAGAGATTGAAAATAGCCTTCGCTATAAGACTGTGCTCCTCCATATAGAAATCGCTCGGTTCCACAAGTTCTTCAACGCTGAAAACCGCATCTCTGTCAATAAGCATAGAACCAAGAACGGATTGCTCCGCCTCTATGCTGTAAGGGGGAAGACGAAGATTTTCGTCATTTGCGGGCATATTTCTATGCCTCCTTTTGCACGATGAGTTTTAGGTTTGCGTTAATCCCTTTATAAAGTTTAACAGGTACGGTATATTCTCCGAGTTTTTTAATCGGTTTCTCTAGACGGATTTGTTTCTTGTCTATCTGTAAATCAAAGTAATGTTTTATCTTTTCTTCTATTTCCGAAGTGGTTATCGAGCCGAAAAGTTTATCGTTTTCTCCGGCTTTTGCCTTTACGATAATAGGCTTTGATTCGAGAATCTTCTTTTCTTCCAACGCTTTTGCTTTTTTTGCTTCTTCCTCGTTCTTAATCTTGCTAATAACTTTTTCGGCGCTGTCATCCGAAACAACTCTCGCAAGCCCCTTAGGCACAAGATAATTCAGGGCGTAGCCCCGCGAAACGGAAACTACGCTCCTTGCATTTCCCAAACCTTTGATGTTTTTTTGCAGTATTACTTTTACCTTCATCTTTTCACATAAGGAAGAAGTGCCATTTCTCTCGCTCGCTTAATTGCCACGGAGAGTTGCCTCTGGTGTTTTGCGCAGAGCCCTGTTACCCTTCTGGGAAGGATTTTTCCTTTCTCGCTTATAAAACGTGAAAGTTTTGCAACATCCTTATAATCAATTTCGTCTATTCCTTTTGCACAAAACATACAAACCTTTTTTCTCGGTTTATAGAAAAATGATCTTCTTTTTCTTTTAGGTGCGTCCATATTTAACCTCCTGTTTATGAGAATGGGACATCCGGTTCGTTATCTCCGGATTCTTCCCCCGGAGCCGGATAATCCGTTTTTGCTCTATTTCTTGGCAAAAATTTCACATCATTTGCAATTATTTCGGTTACCCACTTTTTAACGCCGTCAACTTCATAACTCCTGATGTTCAGCCTACCTTCGACAATTACCAGATCACCTTTTTTAAAATTCTTTTCTACCCTTTCGGCAAGCCTATTCCACGTAATAATTGTTATAAAAAATGTCTCCTGCTGCCAATCGTTCGGGTTATCTTTCGTTTTATAACTCCTGTTTACCGCAATCCTGAACTGTGCAACCTCAGAGCCATTGGGCGTATAGCGCACATCTGGATCCGCGGCAAGCCTGCCTGTAAGAATAACTTTATTGAAATCCGATGCCATCAGAATTACTCCTCTTCGTCTGCTTCGGTGGAAACTGCGGCGGGTTTCTCGGCTTCCAACGGTTGAACTGGAGTGGATTCGGGTTTTTCTTCAACGTTTTCCGGAGTTTCAGGTTCCTGTTCCTTTTTCTTTAAATTGGAAGGAACGCTCTTTTTCTTAAGAATCATAGATCTTAAGAAGCCTTCGTTGATTTGCATAAAATAGCGCAAATCTCTGAGTTTTTCTCCGGGAAGGCTTACATACGAGAGCACATAATAACCGGTAGTTTGCTTTTTGATAGGATAAGCAAGCGTTCTTGTGCCCCATCTGTTTTCCGTAAGAACCTCTCCGCCCTTCTCTTTTACAAAGGCATCAAGCTTCTTAATCAACTCTTCTCTCTCTGCTTCGGAAAGCTTGGGAGAGATGATGTACAAAATCTCATAATAATTCATCTGTTTAACCTCCTTACGGTCTGATTTGCCTTGCGGTCTCACCCGCAAAGAAAGAGTTTTAACTCTACGTTATTATATTGAATAAGAGATTTTAATCAATAGGCCTTACTTTTTGATCTCACCTTGTTTTGCAATTTTGCTTCCGGAATCCTCCTTTTTCTGTGAACTGCCTGAATTTGCGGAAACTGCCTTCTTGTTAATGCCGGACATATTTTCTTTCTTATCCTTTTTATCAATTTTCGCAATTTCATTATTCGCTTCGATATTCCGGCCTTCAGGCAGGGATTTATTATCGGAACTATCGATGCTCTTATCCTTTTCTTTTGTGACTTTTTCAGAAACCGTTTTATTTTCTTTTGTTTGCTTCGTCTCTGTTTTACCGCCGCTCTCTTCCGGCCTTACAATATTTCCGGAAGAAGGAACGATTTTCGAAGACCTAACTTTCAAAGAAATCGCAACACCTTTTGAAAAAACTCTTCCACTTCTTCCCATAAGAGCGGTGGGAAATGCAAAAAGTAAGGAATACAAACCGACAATAATAAGAAATTCTCGTTCGTTAGCGATCAAAAATTTGAAATCAAAATTGCTCCTTATGAGGCGCATCGAAAGAAAATACCCGGGAAGAGAAACAAGTCCTATTAGAAACCCTACAACTTCGTTAAACGATAAAAATGCGAACAAAAGCAAAACAGCAACTAAAAAATAAACGTAACCGTAAAATATCTTTGTAATATCGAACAAAATCACGTTTTCTTCCATAAGAGAAACGGAAAGCGCAAAAAGTATGGAAGCAAAAAAGAAAATAAGCGGAAAAGCAATA
>JAGHAO010000077.1 GCA_021161495.1 Caldisericaceae bacterium
GGATCAATTTGTTGACAGGACTTCCGGAAGAGAATGCACTTTTTACGACGGCCCTCTTACAACGCATGTAAGTCTTGCTTACCCGTATTGCCCCGAACTGCGAAGCATTGCAATCGATGTTCTTACGGAACTTAAATATCCTTTTCATCCCAAGGGAACCGTAGTTGTCATACAGGGGCCGAGATTCTCCACAAAAGCGGAAAGTGAATGGTTCACGAAGATGGGTTGGGACATCATTAATATGACTCAATATCCGGAGGTAGTGCTTGCCAGAGAACTTGAAATGTGTTATCTGAACATTGCTACTGTTACTGATTACGATGCAGGCATTGTTGCCGGCGGAGATGTCGAACCTGTAACGCAGGAAATGGTTGCTAAAAAATTCGTGGAAAATACGGAAAAGTTAAAAATTATTATCAAAAAAATGATAGAGAGAATTCCTAATGAAAGACATTGCAAATGCGGAGAGGCCCTCAAAGATGCAAGAGTCGGAGAATAGATAAAAAATGCTCCCGCTTAAAGATACTCAGAAAATAAGCATTTTTCCCATTGCGACTATATCCATTATTTTAATTAACGTACTTATTTTTATTGCAATGTATGTTGCTGCCTACTCTTCACCGAAACCTCAATATTCTCTTGCGCTTACGTATGTAAAATACGGATTGGTTCCGTTTGAGTTGACCAAAAGAGAAATTATATATCCTACAATTCGCCCTGTCTGGCTAACTCTATTCACTTCTATGTTCATACACGGTGGTTTCGGGCACATACTTGGCAATATGTGGTTCTTCTGGATTTTCGGAAATAATGTGGAGGATTATCTCGGGAGCGTAAAATTCGTATTATTTTATATTGCAGGCGGTGTTGCCGCGGCCCTTACTCAGATTGCCATCAATCCTTTGTCGAAAGTTCCGGTAATTGGTGCAAGCGGAGCAATTGCCGCGGTAATGGGTGCGTATTTTTATTTGTTTCCTCGATCAAAAATAAAAACTCTTATTTATGCGCTTTATTTTATAACTTTTGTTGAAATTCCTGCCCCGTTCTTTTTGCTAATTTGGTTCCTTATGCAACTTATTCCCGGGCTTACGCCGAGCGGTGCCTCTCAGGGAGTTGCATTTTGGGCGCACATCGGCGGGTTTGTATTCGGGGTTCTTGTTGCTATGCTCATAAAAAAGATAAGGGGGAACAGAACCTACGGCGGATACTATTACGGATGAAATTGAAATTTTAAAAAACAAAATTGAACTTTTGGAAAGGAAAGTACTCCTAATGGAGAATTTGTTAGAAGAGTACTTTCCTTTTTCTTTGCAAAAACTTGTTGAAAAGAGAGGTATAAAGATATCGAGTTACGGACGTGAGATTCCGCTTTCCCATAAAGAGAATCTTTTTGAATTACTCAAAAGTTATTATTTTAGGAGAGTTCTACATGACGTGCTGTCACTGGGAGAATTGGATAAAGGAAAAATTGGAATTCTCGAAGAGAAATGGGGGAAGAATGTGGATAAATACCTCAGGTCAATGAAAAGAATAGGAATTATTGAAAAGAGAGAGAATATCTACAATTCAAGGTTTCCCCCGTCTTTTGTGGGAAATTTGTTTGAGTGGTTTGTCGGAGAGTTTTTATCGCAAGAATTGCACCTTGAAACAATGGTAAATGTCCGATTGAAAGAGTTTAAAAACGGGGGAGATATTGACATACTTTCTCGCGTGGGAGTAAGCCTTATAATGATGGAATGCAAAGAAAGCCCACCTAATAACGTGCCTTTTCCCGAGTTAAAATCTGTTACCGAGCGAGTTTTAAACTTAAAGCCGGAATTATTTATTTTTGTTATCGACACAACATTATCCGTAGAAAGGAATATTACAAATAATTTTTCTCATATATTGGGAACGGAGTTTGTAAAAGTCAAAGAAGGCGTTTATAAAGGCGGCAAATCTTTCTTTGTTGTAACTGCAAAAAGGAATTTGCTTCAAAACATTTCTTTTGCGATAACGAAGGGAACAAATGGAATGCAATAAACTTGAAAATGGGGAAATACTTATTAAAGAATTATGTGCAAAATTTTTTATATTAAAGAGTTACACGGACACCCTAATTTTGATTTATCTGAATTCTTCAAAGGGAATGCGGACCGAGTTGTGTGATTTTACTCCAGGATAGTTTGTTTTGAAGTCACTGCATCTTATCATATAATAAAAGCCAGGAGGAAAAGATATGGATAAAATAGAGTTGAATTTCGGAGATTACAATGTCGTAATCCCTAAAAAAAATGACTTAAAAAAGGTGTATATAGAGGTTACAAATCGCTGCAACCTTAACTGTAAGATGTGTTTCAGAAGGTTCTGGAAAGATTCTTTGGGCGAAATGCGCTTTGAAGATTTCAAGAAAGTTTTTTCTCAATTAAAAGATTTTCCGGAACTCAATACGGTCTACCTCGGCGGCATAGGCGAGCCCACCATTCACCCAAACTTCTTGGACATTGCCAAAATGGCAAAAGAGGCTGGATACAGGCTTGAATTCGGAAGTAACGGGACAAGGCTTGCCGAATTTGCGGATGATCTTGTAAAAATAGGCGTAGATAAGATTATGGTTTCCATTGACGCACCTGATCCTGCAATTTACAGGGACATCAGGGGCACCGATTTTATGAGCGTTGAGGATAACATTCTTAAACTGCAGAAAGCGAAGAAAAAGGCCGGAAGTTATCTTCCGGAAATAGGAATCGAAGTTGTTGTAATGAAGAGCAATGTTCATTTACTCCACGGAATTCTCCCTCTTGCTCACAAGCTCGGAATAAATTATATTTTATTTTCCAATTTGATGCCTTTTAGTAAATCGCTTTCCAAGGAGATTGTCTATGATGGCTCGGTGGATTATTTTCAATTAATGGACACTTTAAATGCCGACATAGGAAAATACAAGGTAAAACTCGTTTTTCCCAAGTTCAACCTCCAAACCGACAGAGTTTGCCAATTCATAGAGAATAAATCCACTGTTATAAGATGGGATGGCGAGGTAGCACCGTGTTATAGGTTTTTACACAGTTACACCGAATACATATTCGGACGGGAGAAAGAAGTAGTTGCTCATTCTTTCGGAAATATGTTCAAACAGAAACTTTCGGACATATGGACAAGCCGCGAATATGAAACATTCAGATACATTGTTAAAAATGCGCTTTACCCGTCCTGCACGGATTGTTCTCTGAGAGATTATTGTGATTTTACAAAAGATACGGAATTTGACTGCTGGGGTAATCACCCGTCTTGCGGAGACTGTTTATGGGCGCGCAATATTATCCAGTGCCCTTGATTAGCCCCCGCCTACCGGTGGAAAGATGGTAACTTTATCATTCTCTTCCACCGGCGTATTTTCATTTTGAAGAAAGACAATATTCCTTCCGTTTAACAGGTATATGTAGTCGTCTTTTAAAGAGTAGTCTTCATTGACTATTTCTTTTTTCAGGCTCGGAAATTTTTTAATAAGGTTTTCGATAACTTCTTTTACGGTTTTTCCCTCCACAAATGTGGTATCCGTTCCTACTATCTCTTTTAACGTTGCATATAGTTTTACCTTTGGCATTGCCCAACCTCCCTATATGAAAATTATAAGTATTGCGGAGATTAAAGCAATTATTCCGCCGAAGTAGAAAGGAGCGCTCGGTGCCACATATTGATATAGCAAACCTGCAATAACGGATGCGGGAAATGCCATAATTCCCACGCCGAAGTTGTATATCCCGTAGGCGGTTCCTCTGGCTGTTTGGTCTTCCACCAAGTCCGAGACAAACGCCTTCTGTGCGCCTTCGGCAAATGCGTAATAAATGCCGTATAAGACAAATACTCCGTATAAGTAAACCGGATTCTTCGTAAGTGCAAATCCGAGATAACTCAATGCATAAATTGCATACCCGATTATGAGAGTTTTCTTCCTGCCTATTTTATCGGAAAGAGCCCCGAGCGGGGTGGACAAAAGTCCGTAAACCATACTGTGCAAGAACCACAAGAATAAAATTGCGCTTGCGCCAAGTCCCAATTTGCCGGAATACATTGTTATGAAAGCATCGGAACTGTTTCCTATTGTAAATAGTGTGATAATTGCAATGTAAAAGTAAAACCTTTTCCCGAGGTTAAATTTGGATTTTGCCTTTTCTTTTTTTACGAATTGCTTGAATTCTTTTTCTTTTACGAACAGCATAAGAATAACTGCGATAAAGGCGGGAATAAGCGCAAATTTGAATATTGCATCGAAGTTGGATTTTCCGAATACCTTTAATACCCAGATTCCGAGCAACGGCCCAACCGCCGCTCCTAATGTGTCCAGCGCTCTGTGAAATCCAAAGTAGAGCCCTCTGTTTGTTTCATCCGTATAAGAGGAGATCAGAGCGTCCCTCGGTGCGGTTCTTATCCCTTTTCCTACGCGTTCGGACGCCCTTACCCAGAATACGCCTGTCGGTGTATGCACAAAAGGAAGAAAGCATTTTGCGAGGGTTGATTCGAGGTATCCGAAAAATGCGAACCATTTTCTGCTGTGGAATTTGTCGGAGAAATAACCGAAAAACATCTTAAGCAAAGAGGAAAGGCTCTCCGCAGTCCCCTCGATTACTCCTATAAACGCCCCTCCCGCTCCTATTGATTCGAGAAAAAGCGGTAATACTTTTACAATCATTTCCGACGAAACATCGTTAAAGAAACTTACCAGGCCTAAAATCACGACGTTTCTATTGAGTTTCTTCATTGATTTTACCTCCTATGTATTGGTATCCTGCAAACTTTTTTGCAAGTTTTTTGAATTTCTCGTCTTTAACGAATTTGAGCAAAAGTTTAATTTTTTCTCTGTTTCTTTCGCTTTTCAAAAAAATAAGGTCGTAAGGCTCTTTTTTAAGGGGAATAAAATCCAAACCGAGTGCGTCCGCCACGTATCTTATCCCGACCCCGCAGTCAGCACCTCCGAGTTTTACGTTGCTTGCAACTGCAAGGTGGGTATACTCTTCATGATTATATCCGTTTACAGATTCCGGAGGGATTCCGTTTTTCTTTAGTAAATAATCCGTAATTACACGCGTTCCGGAACCTTTTTGCCTATTTACAAATAC
>JAGHAO010000186.1 GCA_021161495.1 Caldisericaceae bacterium
ACTCATTGGTGATACAAGACGCAGAAAACACTATGTTCCTCTTGCTTTCTATGTGATGGAGGAAGTAATGAAAGCAGGTTTTTTATTAAAGGAAGATATTATAAAAATTCAGCATAACTGCTCTTCCACGCCTTACTGGGCACGTCAATCGATAAAATATAATTTTTATCTTATTATGCATGAGCATCTTTTTGTGTTCAGAAAGCCCGATAAAAACGAGGACCTTTCCAAGTTTACTTATAGCAGGATCAAAACAAACGGATCTCGTTAGCGTATTTGCGAAAGCAACCTTTCGGCTTTTTGAAAATCCCCTGAAAAACTAAACGAATATTTTTTGTTCCTTGTCTGGATAACGAGTGTGTGCGGATACTGGGTGGTGTTTCCGTCTTCGTCTTCGGTAACCATTCCTTCTCTCAACCTCGTGTTAATTACGTCTGCGGGGTAGATTGAAAAATTTGCCGGGTTTTCTTTTTCTATTTCGTCCGGATCCATTTCAAGGTATCTGTTTGCAAATACAAATCCGGTGATCGCTCCCGCCAAAAATTGTTTAAACCGCCCCCTTCCTTCCTTTTTTGCTTGCTCTCTTCTTTTTTGTGCTTCTTTTTTGAGAAGTTCATTGGTTATCAATGCTCCTATAAGCCTTTTGTCGGTGATTACCAGCGTATATCTTTTGCTTCTTAAAAAACCGGTTTTTAATGAGGTGTTCGGAATAACTCCGATTACTTTTTCTTCCATTTCTTGTCTCCTTTCTTTTTTTGTATTCTACATATAAAACGTATGCAAAAAGTTTGCGCCTTAAAATTTGTTTTCCTTCAAATCCGTAAAAATTACGCTGTCTGGTGCGTTTTTCGGATGTTTCACGATGGCAAGTGTATCTCCGTTAAGGCTAATTTCTCCTTCGGCGTTTATTCCTTTGATAACGCTTCTTTCCTTTGTTTTTCTGTTGAATACGAAAATATCGCCGTTGTCCAGTTTTGCAACGATATAATCTTTTGAAGCAACCGTATTGCTTACAAGAATGGAAGGGTCAAACACGTTAAGCCCGATTTCTTCAAAGTTATCGGGTTTCCTTAACGGTGCAATAACAATGTGCCCGTTCTTGCGGAAATAAATTATTCTGTTCGTATCTTCGTCCGGCGGAATCACATAAACGTTGATATATTCGGGAAGGCTGACGATGTCCGAACTTCTCCCTGTAAAGCTATAAAGGTATATGTATTGCTTTGCATCTCCGTTTTTTATTTCGGAAACACTGAGTGCCGCACAATCGTTTTCAAGTTTCCATAGTCTGAATGCCGTAAAGTCCCTATCCGTACTTTCAAGATATTTATCTTCTTTCCCGTTGTTTAGGTTTATTCTTATAAATTTTGTTGTTTTACTTCCGTTTTCTGTTTTTTCCGGGATAACGGCGACATAATCGCCTTGAAGAAGAATATCGTTCACTTTGAAATTGTCGTAATTTTCAAGAAGGTTTCTCATTTTTCCGGTCTTTCTGTTAATTGCAAAACAGATTGTATGTTCCCCTGCTTTGTCCGATATAGCCTTAAACAGATTCCAATTGTTATTCATCCGCACTTTGTCAATTCGCATCCATTTTTTGCTTATTTCCCGTGAGTATTCAACTTTATCCGCTTTCACATTATAAACAACGATATGATTGATATTTGCCCTCTCCGGAGAATTCGGAACTAACTTTCCTTCACCGCAGGAAAGCACAACTTCGCTGCCGTAAGGAAATACACTGTTTACTGCGGGAAATTTCGTTTTTATTTCTTTGAAGTTCAGATAAGAAACGAAAACAGGCTTGGGCATCAGTTGCTTTTCCAATGTTTTCTTTATTTCCTTCGAAAATTCTTCGTTATATTCGAATAAGTTTTCGGTTTTGTTCCATTTGTATGCGTTAACTGTAATATCCGTAACTTCGCCCGAATCGTTTTTTACTATTTCCGCAGAATATAAAACGGTGTTGCCTTTTCCGTCATTAAGAAATTTTAATTCCGACGTATGCTTAATCGAATTGCCTTCGTCAAAGAACATATGAGAAATTTTTCCGTTTTTATCTTTGAAATTCGCAACTTTTAGTGTTCCGTTTCGGATGCAGCAAATGGTGTAATATTCGGTGGATGCACCGCCGCAAGCCATATCAACGATTGCTTCGGGAACACCGTCCCCGGTGAGATCAACCGTTTCGGAAATATAAGGATTCCCGTTTTCCCCGATAAATTTCATATCCGGAAACGCATTTTTAAGGACGGGCAAAAGGTCTCTTTTGTATTTATCATAAATAGAGGTATGCTCTCCGTGCCGCACTCTATCAATCTGCAACTCTCCCGTTTGCGGATCTTTTCTTATAACGAGTTCGATTGGTGCTTTACCTGTTTCCACGAGTTCTCCGTTTTCGCTTGCAACGTAGATGATATTTCCCTTCACATCTATTTCGTATTTGTTCGTTTTTCTTATGGAATTAATTTCGATTTTCTCCGGCCAGGGGCTTGACGTAAGCCTTCCGATGGCTTTCGAGGGATCTTGCTCCCAGTCCGTTAGGAGGCTTTTGCTCACAAACGGTGAGTAGGCGTTTTTTATTTCCGAAACAATTACATCATTGGGGCTGCTTAACGAAACGTCTTTCATCTTTGAGGCAAAGTTTTCAACGAGGCTTGTAACACTTGCTTTTTCCTTTTTTGTGATCACGTGATTTTCGGAGTAATGCCATCCGAAAACGATAGCGGCTAAGATAATTGCGACAGTTAACGTAATAGCAATCCGCTTTTTATTCATTTCATCACCTCCTAAAATTTTTATGGTATTGTATCGAATAGTCTGTAAAAAGTAATTTTATTATCATCAATTTGCACGACGGCAGTATTAGTTCTAATCGTTTTCACATTAACGTAGAGTTCTTTATTTATAATTTTCCACTCCGGGCCGCCTTTAATAAAAATGCTGTTAAGCGGCAACCATTTGCCGTTTACATACTTAAACGGTATTCCACAGAGAAGCGCATATACGTTTCCGTAACTGTCAACTGTCACTGAGTCTGAAAATTGTGCATTCGGCGTTGGTGCGCCGATACCTATATTTTTAAATCCTTTTCCTCCGCTGTCCGATTCGAGGATTCCGTTTCTATCGGATATGTATATCTTTTCAGGGTTTGCTTTGCTAATCGCTATGTTGCTAATAAAATTAAAGTTTCTCCATGTCGGAAGCGTCCAATTTTTCCCGCTATCCTCCGATTTGAACAGATGATAACGAGTTACTGCGTAAACGATATTGGAATTTTCCGGGTCAAATGCAAATTTTATAGGTGTATTCCATTCGGCGGGATTTTTCTTGTAGAGGTTTATACTGTCCCAGGTTTTACCTCCGTCCGTTGACCTGTTAATCGCACAATTAGTTGTTAAAATGAGATCCGTATTGTTCGGGTTTATCCAGGGAATTGCAGAACAGTTAAGAATTGCCTTCCACGTTTTTCCGTTGTCTTTGCTTACGATTAGTTTATCCTTTGTTGTTGCGTATATCTTGTTTGAATCTTTCGGGTCAATAGCGATATAGTCCATAACGCCCAAGTTTGCAATTTTTGAAAAGTGTGCACCGTAATCCGTAGATTTTAACAGTATGCCGTTTTTACTGCCGTAAATGATATTGGCGTTGTTCAGGTCGGTTGCAAATGTCTTAAAGGACAGATCATCTTCAAACCTATGGAAAGTTTTGCCTCCGTCTTTTGAGACGAAGTTGTTCGTGTAAATGATTGCAGAATTTTTTGGGTGGACGATCATTTTGCCTACGGTGTGCTTAAATCCTAAATCATTCGGTGAAAGCCCGGAACAGTTGAATGGCATAAAAATATGTCCGTTTTCCACTTTTACGGCGGTTTTTTTCGGAATATAATCGGGAACGGCATTTACAGGTTGTCCTTTTTGGTTTACCTTTGCAAATCCGGATTCGATGAGATTTCCGTTTTTATCAAATGTGGTAAAGTAAACGTCCCATCCTATAATGTCGTTGTAAATTACAAACGGAACTTCTCCGTTTTGTGTATTTTCAACTTTTATTGTAACGATACCATTTTTGTCCGTTTCAAGATTATTTAACCCTATAGGTTTATTCCTTGCAATGTTTCCTTTTACATCTTTTATAAGGAGCTTTGCATACACCGTTTTTCCTATGGGAATTAAAACGATGTTTTTTTCGCGCGGATTTCCGTTTAAATCACCGAGAGTTAATGTATCAACGGGTTCTGCTTTGTAAAGAACGTTAAACTTGTATTCTCTGTATCCGCCTGCTCCGGGCGTAACAATCTTTCCATCGGAAAGTATCTTATATTCACCCATTTCATTGAATGTTACGGTTTTTGAAAATTTGCGCACGTCTTTTCCGCCTTCATATTTGAACCCCGTTTTTTCGGTGTTAAAATGAACTTTTTCCCCGGAAGGGAATACAAGGTCAAAAGAATTCAAATATGTAGTGCCACTTATCTTTACCGTTTCGTTCAAATAGATACCGGCAAAATCCCTTAGTGGATTACAACCCGTGCTGAATTTCGGCTTATCGTCAAAAAGAATCGTTCCACATGAATATTGCATTCTTTTTTCAAGCTTTACCGAAACGGATTGTGGCTTTTTATCGTCTGTTATATCAATTGTTCCACGGTAAACAAGGATAAATTTATTATCCGATGTTTCTTTTACGATATAAATCTTGTGTGTTCCGGGAAGGAAAACGTGC
This sequence comes from Caldisericaceae bacterium, assembly GCA_021161495.1. Lineage (GTDB taxonomy): Bacteria > Caldisericota > Caldisericia > Caldisericales > Caldisericaceae > AUK232. The sequence continues at coordinate 4,726 of JAGHAO010000186.1, forward strand.
TCAACAGGTGTTACCCCGTCAATTTCTTTGCTGTCGATATAAACCGTTGCACCTTCCGGGTCGGAATCAATCTTTACAACTTTCGTTTGTTCTTTTGGCGCTTCCGCCTGCTTTCCTCCACATCCTGCAAAGGCCGGCAAAAACGTAGATAAAAGTAATATTGCAACAATCTTTTTTGCAAAATTACCCGCTTTAAAGTTCAATAATGCTTTATCTTTTTTCACAAATTCTCCTTTCTGTATAACTTTTTATTTTTTGCCTTTCAAAGCAACATCACTTCTTAATTTTTCACCGTATCCCAAGGTTTGGGGAAGCAGAC
>JAGHAO010000080.1 GCA_021161495.1 Caldisericaceae bacterium
AGGGAAATGTGTTCCCTCGATTTAAGACCCTGAGTTAATACATCTCAGGGTGACAAACAAAAAGTCACTCTGCACCTTGTCCTGCGCTCCTTTCCTCGCCGAAGGCGAGCACTTGTTCCAGGATCTCTGCCCTAACCACTAAAACCCTGAGTTACGACACCTCAGGGTGACAGGAAGGGGGGACATTTCAGGGTGACAAGGCACCGGCCACTCTGAACTCGTTTCAGAGTCTATTCTTTTCAAAAAACGAGACCCACTTGGCGTAATGCGTGCCAAGGAAAAGAGCGCAAAAAACGCTCAGGGTGACAAAAGGGAATACACCTTAGGATGACGGGGCAGGAGGATTTCAGGGTGACGGAAGCGGGAGTCATTATAGAGGAACGAAGTGAGTGACGAAGAATCTCGTCTTTGTTATGTGTTATATCGATTTTATTTCATCGGAACGGTTTCTTATCCTGTTTATCATGGTTATAAATTACAATCGTTTTTAAGAAAAAAGTATGGGGGGTTTTGAGTTAATCAGCTTTACGGTTGGGAAAGTTCTTTGTTGAATGCGGGATCGGGCTCTTCCGGAAGCAGTTCGTCGGGAAGCGAGAAGAACGAAATAATTTGCATAATGTATCCGATAAAATAAATGACAAACCCTACTACAACTACCATCGTAACAGCTCCCCAGAATATAAGATTCCCCGCAGTTTTAAAGGAATCGACCTTCGTCTCCTTACTTACCTCAATAAAACTCTTTTTTATAAAATACGCGGATACAATTAAAATACCGATAAACAAAAGCGCCACAAGAATTATTATTGCGTAATTCGGTTCTCCGCCTCCCTCATATGCACTGGCAATAAACGTAGTCCCGAAAATAGCGAATATAAATATGAGAGTGGAAGCAAAACCCAATATCACTGAAACAAGATAGTAATTAAAGATTTTTTATTGCCCGTCTGGAAAGAGATTCCGTATAGTGCAACTATTACGAGAACCCAACCGACAAAATTTGCATACGGTGCAATGGCAAGAATCGAACCAATCCCTCCAAGCAACCTGATCGTTTTCCAATCCATAATTCCCCCTTTTTGTATCATTTTGATTTAATTATAGCAGAATTACAGATCTTGGAAAATTCTTGCCTGCGATACCCCGGGTGCGGATAGTTTCAGATCAAGGAAGTAACCGAACGGCGTTTGTTCCACTGTGAAACCCACGTTTTTAAGGCGTTCTTCCGCTTTGTCCAGAATTTCTTTCGTGATTTTAGGATCCGCTTTGCTCGAAGAAAGATGCGCAAACGAATGCAATAAAACATTTTTTGTTTTATTTTTGCCAGCCGCCCATTTGATACTTTTTATTAATTTCTTAACCTTTTTTGAAACTTCCTCTTCGTCTTCCTTTTCCACCTGAATAAAGGCGACAAGAATATCGTTAAAACTTTTACTTCCTTCGGCGTCTTCAAAATCCAGAAGAGTCTTTGTTGTCACAGTGTAAGAAAATTCATCCGCAAAAAGCATTAAAACTTACATATCCCCTCCTTGTCAAAACAACGTGTTTTCGTCTTCGGAACGCACGTACCTCTTCGCTTTCGGGGTTGCAACCCTGCCTTTGGACGTCCTGACGACAAAATTTATTTTCATAAGATACGGTTCTATGATGTCTTCGATTGTGCCTTTGTCTTCTCCCATTGCGGTGGAAAGTGTCTCTATTCCGACAGGCCCTCCCCGAAAATCGTTTACGAGTTTGGAAAGATATTTCCTATCGATGTCGTTCAACCCGAATTTGTCTATGCGCAGACTGTCGCATGCCTCAAGAACCGTTTCACTGTCAATCTTTTCCTTCCCGCGCACTTCGGCAAAATCCCTGACGCGCCTCAGAAGTTGAATTGCAATTCTCGGAACTCCTCTGGAGCGTTCACCTATGAGAAGCGCCGCATCTTCGGTAATTCCGATATTCAAAATTTTGCTGTCCCGCAAAACAATATTTTTCAACTCGTCGGGAGTGTAAAGTTCCAGATGGTAAATAATCCCGAATCTATCCCTCAGAGGAGGAGAAATAAGTCCGAACCTCGTGGTGGCTCCTATAAGCGTAAAAGGGTTCAGATTCAAAACAACAGTATGTGCGGAACGTTTGGAACCTGCAACAATGGGAAGTTTGAAATCCTCCATAGCTGAGTAGAGAACCTCTTCAACCGCTTTGGGTAAACGGTGGATCTCGTCTATAAAAAGGATGTCACCTTTGGAAAGCCCTATGAGGATTGCGGCAAGGTCGCCTACTTTCTCGATTGCAGGACCGGTGGTATGTTTGATTGCAACGCCCAATTCATTTGCGATGATACCGGAAAGCGTTGTTTTTCCAAGCCCCGGCGGCCCGTAAAAAAGCGTGTGGTCGAGCGTCGCACCTCTCGATTTTGCCGAATCTATGAATACTTTTAAACTGCTTTTGATTTTCTCCTGCCCGATGAAATCGGAAATTTTTTGAGGCCTAATCGAATTATTCTCCATTACTTAACTCTTTTATCGCTTTTTTTACCAAATCCTCTACCGTGCCGCTATCGTCCATATCTTTAAGAACCTTGGTAATCTCATCCTGCCCGTATCCGAGAGACAACAACGCAGACCTGACGATTTTTAATTTCTCGCTTTCCGCTTTTTTCTTTTCTTCCTTGATTTCCCCGCCAAGCTCCATAACGATACGCTTTGCCGTTTTCTCTCCGATCCCAGGAACGGACTTGAATGCCTTATAATCTCCACTCTCAATTACACTAACAAATTTATCTTTTGAAAACGCCCTAAATATTCCCATTGCGGTTTTTGCCCCTATGCCGTTCACCTTTTTTATAACAAGCGAAAAAAGGTCTTTCTCGGATTTATCCTTAAACCCGTAAAAACTGATTTCGTTTTCTTTGATGCTCTCATAAATGTAAAGCGCATAAGTTTGGGAAATGCGGAAATTTTCCGGGCGTGCGACAAAAACTTCAAAACCGACACCGCCCGAAAAAATAATCACGGAATTTTCGGAAATTTCCCTCACCTTTCCTTCAAGCATCGCAATCATCAGCGGACAACCTCGATATAAGGAAGTGTATATATGTGGCAAAGGGCAAGGGCTATGCCATCCGCAGCATCATCGGGCGTGGGCTTTTTGTCCATCTTCAAAATGCTCTGCACGGCAAACTGCACTTCACGTTTTGACGCCCTTCCTGTCCCAATTAACGCTTTTTTGGCTTCTAACGGAGTGTATTCGAATATTTCCTTGCCGCGCTGCGAAACAACAAGCATTGCAACGCCCCTTGCTTCACTAACGTTCACAACGGTTTTCAGATTTGTATTAAAAAAAATCTTTTCTATTGCCACTTGATCTATGTCAAACTCATCCAAGATCTTATTTAGCCCGGCATAGATCTCACGGAGTCTTTCGGGAACCTTTTTGCCGGAAGGCGTTTTAATAACCCCGTATCTGACAACGGAAAGACTTTCCCCGTCTTTTGAAACAATACCAAATCCGGTGCTCGCAAGCCCAGGGTCTATACCTAAAACGGTGAGCATCCTAACCTAACTTTTCCGTAATCTTTTTGAGTTCTTCGTCGTCTATGTCGTAATTCGTGTAATAATCCTGAACGTCGTCGTGGTCTTCGAGGGCGTCGCAGAGTTTCAAAACTTTGACTGCATCATCACCGGTAACCTTAACCGTGGTTTTGGGTTCGAGCACAACCTCCGCACTCTTTATGGAAAGCCCGGCTTCCTCTAATTTTTTGCGCACGTCTTCGAGTGATTTCGGATCGGTAAACACGGTAAAAGCACCGTCTTCTTCTTTCAAATCCTCTCCGCCCGCATCAGCGACAATCAGGAACAGATCGTCGAAACTCATATCCGTAGGCTCGAGCTCGATTTCTCCTTTTGTCTCGAAGTTCCATGAAACCGAACCGGATTCGGCAAGGCTTCCGCCGTGATTGGACAGCAATCTTCTCAGTTCCGCCACTGTTCTGTTCTTATTGTCCGTGGAAATTTTGAGAATGAACGCAACTCCGGCAGGGCCGTATGCTTCATAAGTAACTTCTTCGTAAGTTACACCGGGAAGTTCTCCCGTTCCGCGCATAATCGCTTTTTTAATGTTGTCCGACGGCATTCCCAATTTTTTCGCTTTTTCTATTGCATGGCGCAAACGCGAATTTGTTTCGGGATTGCCTCCGCCCTGTTTTGCCGCAATGATGATTTCTTTCGTTAATTTTGTAAAGAGTTTGCCTCTTTTCGCATCCTGAGAACTTTTTCTCGCCTGGATGTTATGCCATTTTGAATGTCCTGACATTATAAAACCTCCTTGTTAGTTAAAAATTTTCTCACCATATCTAAAAAGTATTGATGAACCCTTAAATCCGTGCCGAGTTCCGGGTGAAATGCCGAAACAAGGACGTTGTTTTCACGGGCAAAAACGATTCCCTCGGGAACTTCCGAAAGAACCTTGACATTTGCTCCGGGATTTTTGCCGACGGGCGCACGGATAAAAATCGCATGAAAAGGCGTATCAAACCCTTTTACCGTAAGGTCGATTTCCTTGCTATCTACCTGCCTTCCGAAAGCATTCCGCACAATCGTAAGATGAATAAATCCAAACTTAAATTGATCGAAACCTTCTATTTCGGAAGAGAGAAGAATCATTCCCGCGCAAGTTCCGTAAATCGGCATCCCTTCGGAAAAACGTTTCCTGATTGTTTCTTCCAATTCAAACGCTTTTATCAGCCTCCCCATTGTGGTACTTTCACCACCGGGGACAATTAGCCCGTCTATTTTCTCTATCTCTTCTTTTTTGCGCACCGGAAACGCTTCCGCCCCTGCCCGCTTCAACATATCGATATGCTCCGAAACCGCCCCTTGAAGGGCAAGAACTCCTATTTTCATCTACTCGCTCCTGAGTTGCATTTTGTCTTTGTCGGTAAGGTCTCTTATATCGATCCCGGGCATTTCTTCCCCAAGGTCTTCGGAAATCTTAGCGAGAATTTTCGGGTCGTCATAATAGGTTGTTGCCGCAACAATCGCTTCCGCCCTCTTTTTGGGATTGGACGATTTGAAAATACCGGAACCCACGAATATCCCGTCCGCACCTAATTGCATCATAAGAGAGGCATCCGCGGGTGTTGCAATTCCTCCCGCCGCAAAATTCACAACGGGCAGCCTTCCCAATTCTTTGACTTCTTTGAGGAGGTCAAACGGCACTCTCAACTCTTTCGCTTCGACGTAAAGTTCCTCTTCCGCCATATTTTGGACTTTTCTTATTTCGTCCATTACAATACGCATATGCCTCACCGCTTCTACGATGTTGCCCGTGCCCGGCTCACCTTTGGTTCTGATCATTGCGGCACCTTCCGCAATTCTCCTCAACGCTTCGCCCAAATTCCTCGCACCGCAAACAAAAGGAACTTTAAAATTCCATTTGTTTATATGATGAACTTCGTCCGCCGGAGTGAGCACTTCGCTCTCGTCTATAAAATCGATGCCGATCGCTTCGAGAATCTGCGCTTCGGCAAAATGCCCTATTCTCACCTTTGCCATAACAGGTATGGAAACAGCATTCATTATATCCTTAACGAGTTTCGGATCCGCCATCCTGGCAACTCCGCCCTCTTTCCTAATGTCGGCGGGTATTCTTTCCAAAGCCATAACTGCAACTGCACCGGCAGCTTCCGCTATTTTTGCCTGCTCGACAGTCGTAACATCCATTATAACCCCGCCTTTTAGCATCTCGGCAAGGCCTCTTTTCACTTTAACAGTCCCGTATTTTTCTTCCATACGCATACCTCCTCAACATATTATTGTATTATTTTCCTTGTAAAAATCAACATTCCGATTTTATTGTTTCGCCTGCAACAAATCCGGTGGAAAATGCAGCCTGCAAATTATAACCGCCTGTAATTGCATCGAGGTCGAGCAGTTCTCCGGTTATGAAGAGATTTTCGTATAATTTGGAACGCATCGTTTTCGGGTCGACTTCTTTCAAACTCACTCCGCCTTTCGTTACGACAGCATGAGCAAACCCCTCCGTTCCGGTAATCGTAATACAGAAATGCTTCATTGTGTTTACCAGTCTTCTTCGCTCTTCTTTTGTGATTTCGTTGCATTTCTTCTCGCCGCTTACACCCGCTTTTTGCAAAAATATCGGGATTAACCTCACGGGCAAAAGATTTTTCAAAACATTTTTCAATTTTTTTGTTCCGTTTTGCGAAAATTCTCTGAGGAATCTTCCGTCGAGGATTTTTTCGCTTATCGCAGGCTTAAAATCGATTTCCGCTTTCACGGGATTTTTCGAAAGTGTGGGAACAATCTGTGAGGAAAGAGTAAGCACAATCGGGCCTGAAATTCCCTTCGAAGTGAAAAGCATATCCCCGAAATAAGAAAACTTCCTGCCGCCTGCAAATGCGGAAATCCGCACGTTTCTCAGCGAAAGCCCTTCCAAATGCTTTGCAAAATCTTCTTTTATCAAAAGCGGAACGAGTGCGGGGTAAAGCAGAGTAACCGTATGCCCCAATTTTTTCAAAATCTCGTACCCGTCGCCCGTTGTCCCAAGACCGGGAAAGCTCTTTCCGCCCGTCGCAAGAACAAAGTAATCCGCCTTTATTTCCGAGCCGTCC
>JAGHAO010000142.1 GCA_021161495.1 Caldisericaceae bacterium
CCGATTAACTCTATAATAAATTCTGGAAATATTCAAATATATCCCTTTATAAATAAAAGGCTCTTGACAAATTTCTATAAATTTTTATAATATAATTGGAAATTTTGAAAATAAGCAAAAGGGAGGTGATAATATGGCGATTTGGGATCCTTTCGAAGAAGTAAGAAGACTGGAAGAAGAAATTGACAATGTTTTCAATGATTTCTGGAGAAGCGGTGGAAGAAGAGCATTGCCTTCCGTAAAAAGAGGAAAAAAGGGAGAAATTGCACCCGTTGAAGATATAGTATGGATGCCTGCAATAGACCTTATCGATAAAGATAAGGAAATTGTAGTTAAAGCGGATCTTCCCGGTGTAGACAAGAATAACATCAAAATAAAAGTTGATTCTGAAAGCATTTCCATATCCGGAGAAATTAAGAAGGAAAAGAAAGAAGAAAATGAAACATATTATAGGGAAGAAAGAGTGTATGGAAAATTTAGCAGGGTAATTCCTTTACCTGCCGAAGTTGATCCTGAAAAAGCGGAGGCCAAATTCGAAAACGGAGTTCTTGAAATCACAGTTCCCAAAATAAAGGAATCCAAGAAGATAAAAGAAATCACACTGAAATAGTAAATACAAAAACGGAGTAATTAAAAAAGAGGGCAAATTGCCCTCTTTTTACTTTTTATTTTGATGAAACAGAAACATCGGGAACATAGATATAAGGAGATATAAATTTACTAACCCAAATATTTTCCTTTGAAAGTGCAATATCCTTTAGTTTATCAAAAATGTTCAAATTAATCATTGCATTTTTTACTCTTCCTAAGATCTTACCCCGTTCCACGAGATAACCAAGTTCTACATTGCCTGTTACAAAACCGCCGGAAATATTGCCCATACTAACGCCCATAAGGGACTCAACCAAAATAGCACGTTCAACGGAAAGCATATCGGAAACCGAGACATCTCCCGGCTGAATGAGCAAATTGCTGGAAGACGGAACAGGAACGGATGTAATACTTCTTTGAGCATTCCCCCCTCTAATGCCCAATCTCGAAGAGACATCGCGGTCGGCAAGATAATTCAAAAGTTGTCCTTTCGAGATTAATTCTTTTCTTGCTGCAGAAGTTCCTTCATCATCAAAAGGAAAGGAAAATGCACCTCCGGAAAGTAAAGGATTGTCAATTAGCGTAAAGTTGTGGGATAACACTTCTTTTGTTAGTTTTCCCTTGAGTAAAGATACACCGCTTATGACGTTTTTCCCGTTAATTGCAACGAGTAACGGGAGCATTAAATCAGAAACCGCAAAAGGAGTGAATATTACCGGATAGGCTCCGGATTTCACGGATACATTATTTTTCGAAGCTAAAATATCGGTTTTGAATTTTTCTTTCAATGTTTCAATATCAAACAAATTATTCAGGGAACGCGATTGCTCCGCATATATTTCGAGAAAATTATTTTCCTCAGTGTAAAATCCCCCTAATGATATGGTTTTAACAGTTTTTTTAAAAGAGCGATCAAAACCGTTTGTTGTAATTATACTTTCTTCGATTATATCCGACGATTGAGAAAAGTTTACTTTCATCTCTTCTTTTAATGAACGAACATATTCGACTAATTCTTCACCCAAATCCATTGCATCCTCTCTGCTCTCTTTCTCTATTTCCGGATCATAACATTTCACTTCGGGAATTTCTTTCTCCGAAGAAAATTCGAACATATAATCCTTCGAAAACCGAAGGACTTCAAATGCAGAGTTAACAACATCTTCCAAACGAGCATCTCCCATAGCATAAGAAAAGCCCATTTTACCATCTTTTTTAACACGAACGGCAAATCCTGAAATCTCTCCCTCATCTATACCTTTAAAATGATTATTTTCAAAGTTTACCGATCTATGTTTTGTTTTTATTTCAAAAAGTTCTCCCGTAGCCCCTCTGGATTTAACAAGGCTTACAAATTTTTCTTTCATCTTTTACCTCCGACAATAACTTTAGAAATATAAATGTGAGGTGCACCGTGACTTACCGGAAGAGGCCATTGCCCGGATTTTCCGCAACCTCCTCCCGAATCTCTTATCGAGAAATCATTCGCAACGCCAACAATATTTTTCAGAGTTTTAAAGACATTGCCCGAGAGAGAAACATCTCTTAATAGTTTGGTAATCTTTCCGTTTTCAATGAGATATGCTTCCTCTGAAACAAAAGTAAAAAGTTCACCGTTTGTTTGGCCGCCAAACGAACCCTTTGCGTAAATTCCCTTTTTTATGTCCTTAACAAAAGAATCGAAAGTTCCGTTTCCACCTTTTATATATGTTGTTCTCATTCTCGGAATTGGTGCAAATTTGAAATTAATTGCCCGCGCATTACCCGTAGGCTTCTCTTTCATCTTAAATGCCGTTTCCCGGGTATGCAAATGACCGCTTAATATCCCGTTTTTTATAAGATCGACACTAACAGTTTTAACGCCCTCATCATCATAAAGAAGAGCACCCCTTTTCCCACGTATATTACCTGTATCAACAACATTCAAAATATCGGATCCGATTTTATTTCCAATCCGCATAATTTCTTTTAATTTCTCGTTCTCAAAAATAAAATCCGCCTCGCTTAGATGGCCAAAGGCCTCATGGATGAATACTCCTCCGAGATCTTGGTCTATTATGACCGGATATTCTCCACCTTCCGGTTGTTCGGCGCCAAGCAAAGAAACCGCCAATTTTGATTTTTCCAAAATTTCCTCTTCAAGATTTTCCGCAACCTCAAATGTTTCGGAGCTTCCAAAAGGGACTATTGTGCTCTCCGTAATCTTTCCGTCACTTGCATTCGGGACTATATACCCTCCTATATCGAGAATTTCCTGCTCCACGTAAGTTCCTTCGGAATTTGCAAAATACAAAGTTTTAAACTTGTCTTTGTATTGTACCCTTACATTTATTATTCTTTTATCCGAGGAAAGCGCAAGATCCGCATAACGAGTAAACATCTTAACTTTATCCTCCAGAGGAATATCAAACGGGTTTTTAACAACATTCGCCTTTATTTTAACTTCCGTAGGAGGGACATAAGCAAGGCCTGTTTTGTTCTTTACAAACTTTGCCATTAATTTGGCCTGCCCGATGGCGTAATCGATCTTTTCGGGCAGTTCATCGAGATTCGTAAAATACACAAAGCCCCAAACACCATCCACCAACACCCTTACGTTTCCTCCCAAAAAATTTCCCTGTTTTACCGTTTCCACATCCTTTCCTTGCAATGAAATAGCAGATTCCGTGCCCTTTTCTACCCGCACTTCCAAATAATCCACATCTTTCCTTTTTGTTAACGCTCTTATTCTTTCCATATTACCTCGCTTTCCAAATTATTAGTATAATTAAAACTCCGATTAAAAAGGCTAATTTGTAAAGTTCCGAACGCCTATTTTCCATCCTGAATTTCCCGGCTAATTCCTTGTCCGTAAATGTTGAACAAAAATTCATATTTGTGCAAAACTTCATAATTGAATTTGTAAGCAAAAGGGCGAATAACGTGTCGAAAATAATTTTAACAAATCTTATAAGAAGCGGGTTTTTCAAAAATAAAAACCAATTCAACGGAAATTCGTAACCTGTAAATAAAATCCAAACAAAGTCAAGTGGAATGAGAATGGCAACGGTTACAAAGGATACAGGCAGCAAATACGAGCAAAAAAGTGTACTCCAAAAATACATTTTTTTCTTAGTACGGGTAAAATAACGCCTAAAACTTAAAATTGAAATAAAGAACAACACAAAGAACAGCGCTATTATTCTTACAGGTATAAACAAAATGGCGGATTTTGCAACTATCGAATTAATGTTCATTTTTCTTTATGTACTCAAACATATCCTCCAAAACGGATGTCTTAAACCCTTCAATGTAGGCTTTTGCCTTTTTGTCCTTTCCTATAAGGAAATGAGCAGGTATCTTATTTATACCGAGATTTTTCATTACCGAATTATCTACGGTATATAAAGGCAGGTTAATTTCCATATCGCTCTCAAACTGTTCCACAAAATCTCTGCTTTCGGGAACTACTAAAAACAACTCCGCACCTTCGGGAACTTTAGAAAGAATATTTTCTTTCTGGATTATTTCATATTCTTTATGGCAATTGTCGCAATAAATGCTTCCGAAAGAAAGGATTACAAAATTGTTTTTCTTTAATTCCGCATACAAAGATAGTGTTTTTCCGTCCGGTGAAACAAACTTTATATCGGGAAACACATCGGTACCGTTTTTAATGTTCTGGACCCTTGCTATGGCAGTATATTGACGTCGAAAAGAAACATAAGAAATGATGTTTTTTGTAAAAGAATACACCCCGTAAGCAGCAAAGAATAGCACAAACACAATTACAACCACTTTAAAAACCTTCTTCATACGCACCTCCTTTCCATTATATCTAAAAATCCATTCAAGCAAAGATTTTTTCAAAAACCGATTAACGAACGGGTTGAAAGAAAGATATAAAACATTATACTAAAAATATGATATATATAATCCGACACGGTGAAACGGAATGGAATAAAAAGAAAATTATTCAAGGTGTGGCAAATAATGAACCTTTAAATAAAAACGGGATAGCACAAGCGAGAAAAATAGCCGAATATTTCTCAAACAAGCATCTTGATTTGATTATTTCAAGCCCATTAAAACGTGCAATACAAACTGCACTTTACGTTGCTTCAAAAAAGAATATCCAAATTATTTTAAACAAAAATTTTTCAGAAATTGATTACGGAGAATGGAGCGGAAAGAAAAGCTCCGAAATTCCCCGCCTATTTCCACACGAATGGGAAAATTTTATCGAACACCCGGAAAAATTTGCTTTTAGGAACGGGGAGTCCATCTCTTCGCTATACAAACGGGTGACCGAAGCATTCGATAAACTCGAGAAAAATAAAGACATTTTAATCGTCACCCATACAAACCCTATAAGAATGATATTTGCGCATATCCTGTGCCTGACAATTCCAAATGCTTATAAATTACATTTTGACAACTGCACGATTAATAAAATACGTTACGAACACAATAGATGGGAGGTAGATTCCTTAAATTGCAAAATAACGTGAGAAGCAAAGTTGAATTAAGCCCGTTTTTTGCAAAGCACTACGAAACTATTCTTAATATTGTTTCATTCGGAGCTTACATTCCTTTTACCAAAAACGTAATAGAGAAAGCGCCTTTTGAAAAAGGAGACTCTGTCCTTGATTTAGGCTCGGGAAGCGGACATTTTGCCTGTCTCATTGCACAAAAAGCAAATCCGAGAAGGTACGTTGGAATAGATATTTCGAAAGAAATGTTAAAAATAGCAAAAGAAAGATGTAAAAACTTAAAGAATATCGAATTCGTACCGGGCAAAATTCAAGAAAATTTACCGTTCGACAGTGAATTCGATAAAGTATTCATTTCATTTGTCTTACACGGTTTCGTTCAAGAAGAAAGACTGAAAATTATCAGAAACGCTTACAAATCTCTGAAACCGGGAGGAAAGTTCATAATTCTGGATTATGCAGAAAAAAACGTTGATAAATCCCCGTTTCCTGTAAAATTTCTCATAAGGAAAGCGGAGTGCCCGCTTGCGGAAGAGTTTATGAAGAGAAACCTTAAAGAGATGATAAGAAGGGAAGGTTTTTCCAAATTTGAAGAAATATTTTTCTTTAAGGGATATGTCCGTTTGGAGATAGCGACAAAGGGTTATTATGAAAGTAGTTTTTAAATTTTTCAAAAAAGAAATTAAATGGTACATACCTGTAATTCTAATGCTAATACTTGTAGATCTCTCACAAGTAATAATTCCGCTATTTACGAAAAAGGCAGTGGATGCAATTTCAAAAAGCAATGTCGATTTAATAATTCGCTACGGTATATATGTGCTTGTCATCGCAACCGGGATAATAATAATCAGGTATACATATAATTTTATCCTGCGAAAACTTGTCCTAAAACTTGATTTCGAATTAAAAACTTCCCTATTTGCGAAATACGTTAAAATGCCGAAATCTTATTTTGAAAAGCAGGAAATAGGAGACTTGATGGCAAGAGTAACAAACGATACGAGAGCCGTAAGAATGTTTTTAATTATGGGATTCCTCGGAGGAATAGACATTATTTTGCTCGGGGTAACCACATTTGTAATGATGTTTATTATGAGCGCAAAACTTGCTATTTCGGTTTCAATACCCCTTATACTTCTCATACCGCTTGCCCTTAATTTCGGACACAAAATACACAGGTATTTTAAAAACGTCCAATCCATATTCGGAGAGATGACAGTCCGAGTCCGCGAAGCGATCAGCGGAATAAGAGTTATAAAAGCGTTTACCAGAGAGAATTTTTACCTGAAAATCTTTGAAGGTGTTAACGAAAAGTATCTCAGAGAAAATATGAAACTCGTAAAACTTGACGGATTTTTGGATCCGGCAATTGATTTTTTAGTAAACTCTTCTCTATTTATTCTCGTATTATACGGAGGAACCCTTGTAATCAAAAACAGAATCTCTCTCGGAACGCTCGTTGCATTTAGTCAGTACATTGGAACACTTGCATGGCCAATGATGGCGGTAGGGTTTACAATATCTTTAATGCAAAGAGCAAGAGCGTCTCTGAGCAGAATTAACGAAGTTTTAAATGCCGAGCCGGAAGTAAGAGACATAAAACCTAAAAACATCGATAAAATAAAAGGGCAAATAGAAGTTAGAAACTTATCATTTGCATATCCCAACGCGGAATACGCTGTTCTAAAAAACATCTTCCTGGAAATAAATCCTGGAGAGTTATTAGGAATAACCGGCCCTACTGGAAGCGGAAAAACAACATTGATGGAACTAATAATCAGAGTTTACAACCCCCCGGAAAAAACAATTTTTATCGACGGATACGACGTTATGGAAATCCCGCTAAAAGTGCTTCGAAATAACATCGCATACGTGCCACAAGACCCATTCCTTTTCAGCGACACAATCGCGGAAAATATAAAACTCGGAAAAAAGAATGCCACAGATAAAGAAATCGAAGAGGCAATAACCATTGCGGCAATACGGAAAAGCATAGAATCCTTTCCCGACAAACTGAAAACGCGTGTGGGAGAGAAAGGGATAACCCTTTCGGGAGGCGAAAGACAACGAATAGCAATAGCACGTGCCGTGATAACAAAAAGGCCGATAATGCTGTTCGACGACCCCTTATCCGCCGTAGACACGGAGACGGAAAAAGAAATTATAAGAAACCTTAAGGAATATCTGAAGAAAAATAAAATTACGGCTGTAATTACTTCGCAAAGGGTTAGCGCACTATCGGTTACGGACAAGATTGCGGTTTTGTCTCACGGAAAGATTATTGAAAAAGGCACATCCGATGAATTATTAAGAAACGAAGGTTACTACTACCATCTTTATAGAAAACAGATACTCGAAGGGATGGAGACACAATGAAAGAAAAAAATTATTACATTAAACGATTCATACCGTATATAACAAAATATAAACTTCTCATATTTCTCTCTCTTGTTTTTCTGTTTACCTCAACATTAAGTTCTATGGTTATCCCTTATCTTTCGAAACAAGCAATAGATAACTTTATAAAAGCAAAAAATACACAGGGATTAATCAAAATATCAATCTTTATCATCATTGCCGCTGTAATTTTATTTATCTCGAAAATCCTGCAAATCTATTTTACAAATTTAGCCGGTCAAAAAATAATGAAAGACTTGAGGCATGATTTATTCGCACATATGGAAAGCCTTTCGGTTTCCTTTTTCTCTAAGGAACCCTCCGGAAAAATAATAACTCGCATTACAAATGACGTGGAAAATATGAACCAACTGCTTTCTTCCGGAATAGTGGCATTGTTAGGCGATGTTGCTTTGCTTGTATTTGCAATAGGTTTCATTTTTTACATTAATCCCAAACTCGCCGCAATCGTGATATTACCCGTGCCGTTCGCCGTGATTGCCGCAGTCGTGCTGGGAGACAAAATGGAAAGACTATACGAAAAAGTCAGAGACTTAGTTGTAAAACTGAATATAGAAATGCAGGAAACTTTGTCCGGAATTGTGCTTATACAAACTTTCGGAGCGGAAAAAAGTCAGATACAAAAATTCGAGAGTATCGCGGAAGATTACAAAAAAGTGTTTCACAAAGCACAAATGACATCAATAATATTGAAACAGAGCATAAACGTACTTTCATATGTCTCAATCGCTCTTATAATTATTTTCGGTGGAATACTTACCGTGAAAGGGACGGCAACAGTGGGTACAATTGTTGCATTTCTCGCATATATTAACAGTCTGTACGGTCCCCTAAGGGACCTCTCCGACAAATTTTCGATTTTGCAAAATGCAATATCTTCAATGAAAAAATTGAACAATTTTTTGGAAGTTGATAATCCGATAAAAGATCCTGAAACACCCGTTTACAAAGATATTACGGGAGACATACGCCTGGAAGATGTCTTTTTTTCCTATGACGGCAAGAATATGACCTTGAAAAATATTAATCTTGAGGCACCACACGGCAAGAAAGTGGCGATAGTGGGCTTTACCGGGGCAGGCAAATCGACAATTGCAAACTTGATCTTACGATTTTACGATCCCGATATCGGCAAAGTATTAATTGACAAAACAGACATAAAAAAGTTTTAAAAAGCGTTCATACGCTCACATATGGCTATGGTTCTTCAAAACGTATTCATCTTTAAGGGAACCGTGAGAGAAAATATTACTTTGGGAAGAGACGATATAACAGACGAAGAGATAATAAAGGCTGCAAAGGAAATAGGAGTACACGATTTCATAATGAGACTTCCCAAGGGTTACGACACCGAACTCACCACGGAAGGAAAAAATATATCTCAGGGAGAAAGACAACTTATCTCTTTTACTCGCGCCTTGGTTTACAACCCCAAAATACTTTTACTTGACGAAGCAACAGCTTCAATAGATACGAACACGGAAGAACTAATTGAAAGAGGTTTAAGAAAACTTATGGAAGGAAGAACATCCGTTGTTATAGCACACAGACTCTCCACAATAAAAAATGCGGATATTATTTACGTAATAAACAAAGGAGAAATCGTGGAAAAAGGCACGCACGCAGAACTTATGAAGAAAAAACGTCTATACTACGAATTATATACAATGCAATTTTCCGACGTATAATCACTGCTTAAAAGCTATGGGATCCGCCTTGCCTATGTTTGTTATAACAATCTGCGTTATATTCTCCACTACGGTGCCGCTTTTCTTAAACTTAACAACTTTATCATCGTAAACTTCCAACGGATACGATTTGCCATTTACGATTCCGATATAGATTTTGCCATTCCTATTTACAGTTCTCTTGGAATCAGAAGAACTATATGTATATTTATATATCGTTACTCTATGATTATTTAGTGTTGAAGTGCTGTCTTTTTTAAGATTTGTAACGAATTCCCCGAACTTATTATCCTTTACGGAATATATA
>JAGHAO010000216.1 GCA_021161495.1 Caldisericaceae bacterium
CTTATCTTTTTTATAACACTACTAAATACTCTATTCATCTCATAATATCGTTCATGAAAGAGGTTTGTAAAATCAAATTTCTTGATTATCCCTCTTTCTTCTTTAATACTATAATACTATTTTTATCACAATGAATAACTATGTCAAGTGATTATGGAAAAATATGAGCAGATAGGTATGAACATCGTATATTAAAATAGAAGTTGCGAGGAGACATATCTTTGATTATATTTGGTATGTATGGTTAAAGATATGGGGGAAAGCGAACAAGTTTTACATAGACATTGGTTCATAGAAACCGTTTAGTATGTTAAACCCGCTTTCCCTATTCCCTTAAACCTGTACAAGTACATTAGGCACAGAAGCCTGTATCACGATGATAGGTACGGGGAATATTCCATATCGTAACCAAATCTTTTAAATTATAGGAGGTAGGGTTAATGTTGTCAATAGGAATTGACATTTCAAAGAAAAAGGTGGATGTTGCAGTCTATGACGGAATGAAATATATATCCGGAACCTATGAGAATAGTGCAAAAGGTGTAAAAGCAATGTTAAGAGAGATTAAGAAGATTAAAACGGTAAGAAAAACTACAAAAGAAATGAAGAAAACAAATAGACAATCAACAAAGCAATCCGGAAAGGAATCAATAGAATCAATAAAGAAAACAAAACAAACTAAAACCAAAGCAAATTTAAATCTCATCTTTGTTATGGAGGCAACAGGCGTATATCATCTGACATATGCCGATACTCTGTATGAATTGGGATATCATCCTTGTGTCGTAAATCCCCTTATCATAAAAAGATACGGAGAAGAGAAATTGAGAAGGGCAAAAACGGATAAAGCGGATGCAAAGCTCATATCTGAATTCGGATACAATAACATCATAAGAGTTATTGAAGATAAAATAGAAGATGAAGTCAAAAACAGCAAAAATAACAACAGCAGTAATAACAGCAACAACAATAATAATGGTAGCAATAGCAGTAATAATAGCAGCAATAATATTAAAAACAATAGTAGCAACAATAATAATGGAAACAATAGCGGCAATAACAACAACAGCAATAATAATCCTTCACCTGATATCCCGTATCTGTACAAACCTAACAGCAAGATATCAATAAAAATTAAACTTATGCTTAAAGCAATAGAACAACTTCACGCATTGAAGAACAGAAACATAAACCATATGGAAGCATTGAAGCAGCATAAGGAAGAATACACAAAGGATATTGCCAAAATATTCAATAATATGAACAACAGCATAGATAAGGACATAAAGAAACTTGAAGAAAAGATAGACAAACTGATAAGAGAATCAGATGAATACAAAAATATGTATGAAAAGCTTTTAACCATTCCCGGAATAGGGGAGAGAACCGCAGGTGCATTGATAGGATACTTTGATACGTTTGATAACTTTGAGAATGCAAAACAAGTGGCGGCATACATAGGATTGAATCCCGGCATAAAACAATCCGGAACAAGCATAAGAATAAAAGGAAAGATATCAAGGATAGGTAACTCTTATCTAAGAAAACTCTTCTATATGGATGCATTATCCGCATCCCGGTATAACACTCAGTGTAAACTAATGTACAAAAGATTATCATTAAAAGGAAAAGATAAACCGCAGATACTTATGGCAGTAGGACACAAACTCTTAAGGCAAGCATTTGCCATAGCGAAGTACGGAAGAACATATGATCCGAATTATTGAGCAAAAATGTAAAAATGAAAACTAAAAGATTAAGAATAAAAAAGATAAATGAAAAATAAAAAGAATGAAAACAACAAAGAGAAAAAGCAACAACGAAAAACAACAAAAAGAAAAAACAAACAGGATATATTCGAACAAATTGTATCGAATATCGGATATAAACCAAAAACATACCTGTATTTATCTTATGTTTAGGAGGCTGATAAAAATATAAATTTTCTTTTGAAAAGTACTTGACAAAACACAGTACATTCTTGAGGAACGAACGAAGTGAGCGACGAAGAATCTCGTATTTTGTCATCCTGCACTCGTTTCAGCATCTCGTATTTTACCTGAGACTCTTCGCAAAAAAACGCTCAGGGTGACAAAAAGAGAAAAGGAGTTTCGAGGGAAATGTGTTCCCTCGATTTAAGACCCTGAATTAATACACCCTAGGGCGACAAAAGTAGGATACCTCAGGGTCACAAAAAAGGGTACCTCGTGGCGACAACTAAAAGTCACTCTGCACTCCTTTCCTCGCCGAAGGCGAGCACCTGTTTCAGAGTCTCTTTTGATAGAAGGTTCGAGGAAAATATATTCCCTCAAGTTTAAGGTCAAGTAAAACATCTTAAATCTGCAATATAGAAACGGTTCAGCATCTCCCTTATTTTAATCGATATTTTTTGAGGTTTCTGAAAATTGCGAATACTCTTCCGGGCACAAGCGGTCTTTTAATAAGGAACTCTTCGAAAACCTTTTTATAAGAACCGTATTTGTTATAGAGTTTCAAAAGATATACGCTCATTTCTACGGGAGAGGGCGGGCGTACGGGAGAAAGCACTTCATTGAAATATGCGTAAATTTCATTCTCCGCGTCTTTCGATGTTTTCCATCCGTATTTTTCTTTTATTCTCTCCACACTTATTCCCGCTTTATGATGTTTCCTGAGCAAACGAACCTCACGCTCTTTTTTGAAAAATTTCGGAAGGTTCGACGGATCATGAACACTCCCTTTGTTCAGGTTTGATAAATGCTTTTCGAAACTTTTGAGTTTTACGGAAATCGATTCTTTTCTTCTGAGTTCCGCAAAGAGTATCGCCTTTTTTATATCCTCTATTGCCTGTTTTTCCGTGTAGCCATCGCGAATATCGGATACTCTTTTTATGAAGAGTGAGTCAAAATGTTTTTTGATTTTTGCGGGAGAAAATCCGAAAAATTTGTCGCTAAAAATAAAAGACAAATCGTTTGCTTTTGAGAACTCTGTCTCTTTTCCGGTAATTCCTCTCACAAAACTATCAAATTTGCCGTTCTTCCTAAAATTTGCAACGAGATAATACCCGTTTCTTTCACTCCGCACGATTTCGTTGCAACAGGCGTAAACATCCGACAAAATATGTGAAGTTTCTTCGTCCGCATCTTTTACCTTCATAATGCGGAAACGAACTTTAAAGAATGAATTCGGAATTTCCTTGTTCCAGAAAAGATAAGCGTAAAGAAACGCCTTGTATAGGGAAGAAACCGCATTGGAGTGGTCGAGTAAGGTGATGTCATTTCCGAACCTCCTTGTTTCGGAAAGTGCATTTTCAAAATACTTTTGTGAAGCTGATTTTACAAACTTGTTCAATCTCTCGATATCTTTGGTTCCGAGTCTTTGCAAAAATTCTTCGACCTCGAAATAAAAATCCTTGCGCATCTCGTCGAATCTTTTTACGGGAAGGGGAGTTTCAGGATAGAAAATATTATCTCTGTATAGTTTGAAAGGTATTTGTTTTCCGCTGTTTGCAGGGTTTGAGGCATCGAGGTGGTCAACTGTTTTCAAAAGTTTTATCAAGGGGTGCTTTTCTATTTTGTCTTTGAAAGGGCAAGGTGTGCCTTTCAAACACCTGCTGCATCCGTGATGTGCGCAGATGAAATGCGAGAGGGAAATGTTCAAATCAATCCCTTTGATTCTGCTTTCACCGATAAAATTAGACAAAGGCGAAAAAAGTAATTCTTTTAAACGCGGAGGAAGTATGTTTTTATCCAAAAAAAGGATCTGTCCGTGAAAGTCTTTCACGTTCATCCCGCGTGCCTTGGACAAGACAAAAAACCGCGAAAGCTTGCCTATGTCGTGGAGATAAGCACCGATTTCGGAAAGAAGAATTAGTTCTCTATATTTTGAATCGAATTTCGTTTTCCGAGGCATACTCGACAAATTTGTTAATCACGGAATTTACTTCTTCGGGAGGGAAAGGGTAATTGAACATAGGGCCTGTTGGAGTTTCGTTGTAATAAGGCCTGTTGCAGTGAGGACAACCGCTCGTAACAAAATTGAAAGGATTTTTCAAAAGTCCTGCCGCATTTTCCGCTTTCAGTCCGGTCAAATTTTCTTTCTTGTCAAAAATAGGCTGAAACACCTTTCTCTCTGCTAACAAATTTCTCATAACTTGAATCCTTCTGTATCTTTTGAGAGAAGGAGGCTTCCGATTTTCGAGGCGCGTTCCCTTAATCGGGGTGAATGCAAACAAGCCTACGGTTACTGTGTTATCAAAGAATTTTTTCATTATTTCGTAAAGTTCCTTGTCCGTTTCTCCCATACCCACAATAATGTGCGTCGTGATTTTTCCGGGAAACGTTTTACCCGCATTCGTTATAAAGTTAACTGCTTTGGCAAAATCACCGCCTCTGAAAACCGCATAAGTTTTTTCCGTTGCAACGTCAAGCGCAACGCCTATCTTGCTTGCACCCGCATCAAACAAAAGGCGCAGATCGTCTATATCGGAAAGCCTTACGGAAACGGAAACGGGAAGTGAGGAAACAGACTTCACCTCTTTTATGAAAAACAGTGTATCTTCCAAAAAATTCGGACTGTTCACCACCTGAAAGCAGATGCGCTTTACGATTTCGGGAGCGGAAGAAACAGCTTTTTTTACCGTTTCCCAATCGGTTTTGGGCCAGATAACGCGCGAAAGATATTCCGTTGAGCCGTGAGAGCTCCGTGACTGCGGGCAATAGGCACAGTTAAAAGCGCATTTTTCCCCGACCATAAAATAAAGCGTTGTGGGAGGAGCGGGAAGTTTTATATCTTTCAATCCCAACACTCCCAAACTTCCTATCGAAACTCTGATTTCTTTCTTCATTTTCAATTCACCTCCTCAATAATTGTCCGCTTGGTACCTGGTACTAATAGGACAGTTCTCATAAATAAAGCCTTATATATCAATAAATTTTCCGCGCATTGTCCGCTTGGTACCTGGTACCGGGAGGACATTTTTCAAATACATACCCGTGTAAGAACGCGGGTTCTCCGCAACTTCCTCCGGAGTTCCCGTTGCAATAACGTACCCACCCTTTTCTCCGCCTTCGGGACCGAGATCTATAATGTAATCGGCGGATTTTATAACATCGATATTGTGTTCTATCACGATCACCGTGTTTCCTTTTTCCACGAGCCTGTTCAGCACGTTAATCAATCTGTGAACATCGGCAAAATGCAAGCCTGTTGTGGGTTCGTCCAAGAAATAAATCGTTTTTCCTGTTCCTCTCTTTTGAAGTTCAGAGGCGAGTTTCACTCTCTGTGCTTCACCGCCGGAAAGTGTAAGTGCCGACTGGCCCAATTTTATGTATCCGAGTCCGACATCTTCAAGAAGTTCCAATTTCCTCTTTATCTGTGGAATATTTTCAAAAAATTTCAACGCTTCCGTAACAGTCATATCGAGGACATCTGAAATGTTTTTCCCTTTATACGTGATTTCGAGCGTTTCTTTGTTATACCTCTTTCCTTTGCACACTTCACAAGGAACGTAAACATCGGGTAAAAACTGCATTTCCACCTTGATATACCCGTTTCCCTGACACGCCTCACACCTTCCGCCTTTTACATTGAAACTGAACCTCCCGGGACGGTACCCGCGAGCCTTTGACTCGGGAAGAGAGGCGAAGAGTTCACGTATCGGAGTAAAGACTCCCGTGTAAGTTGCGGGGTTTGAGCGCGGAGTCCTCCCTATGGGCGATTGGTCCACTATGACAACTTTGTCTATGTATTCCACGCCTTCCAAAGAATCGTAATCTCCGGGCCTTTCCTTCGAATGTGAGATTTCTTTTCTGAGCGCCTTCCAAAGCACATCCTGGATGAGGCTACTCTTCCCGGAACCCGAAACACCCGTTATGCATATAAACGTATGCAGGGGAAATTTCACCGTTATATTTTTCAAATTATGTTCTCTTGCACCTTTTAAAATCAGATATTCGCCGTTTCCTTTTCTCCTCTTTTTCGGAATCGGAATTTTCAGTTCACCTTTGAGGTATTTGCCCGTAAGGGAGCGCTCTTCGTTCATAATGTCATTCACGCTTCCCGTTGCAACGATGTATCCTCCGTTTTCTCCCGCGCCGGGCCCCATATCCACAATGTAATCCGCAGTTCGAATTGTTTCTTCGTCGTGCTCTACTACCACGACGGTATTGCCAAGATCCCTCAGTTCGACAAGTGTTTTGAGGAGTTTCTCGTTGTCGCGCGGATGCAAACCGATGGAAGGTTCGTCAAGTACGTAAAGGACGCCCACGAGTTTTGAGCCTACCTGCGTTGCAAGGCGAATCCTCTGCGCTTCTCCGCCTGCAAGTGTTGCGGATTCCCTGTTGAGAGTGAGGTAACCAAGCCCTACATCGAGTAAAAATTTGAGCCTATTTGTGATCTCCTTCAATATCTGTCTCGAAATCGCTTTTTCTTTTTCCGTTAATTTCAAAGGCAAATTCTTGAAAAATTCGTATTCTTTTTCCACGGAAAGTGCCGTGATTTCCGCAATGTTTTTTCCTTCTACCGTAACTGAAAGCGCTTCCCTTTTAAGCCTCGCCCCGTGGCACACCGGGCATTCCACCTTCCGCATAAATTTTTCATATTCTTCACGCATCGAATCGGAATCTGTCTCGGAATACCTTCGCATAAGCAGAGGGATTACTCCTTCAAACCTCACTTTAAATTCGTATTCTCTGCCTTCCTTATTTGTAAAATGCACGGGGACGCGTTTGTTAGTCCCGTAAAGGATTATGTTCAATTCACGCTCGGTAAAATCCTTCAAAGGTTTGAAAATGTCGATTTTATACTCACGCGCGGCGTCGAGAATCACGTTGTATGAAAATGTGTCCATTCCCCTGAAACCGGGAATTTTGATTGCACGTTCCGCAAGGGACTTGTTCCAATCGGAAATTATGAGATCGGGATCGGGTTCTATCTTAAACCCCAAGCCTCCGCATTCGGGACAAGCACCGTAAGGGCTGTTAAAAGAGAAGAGCCTGGGTTCTATTTCTTCCATGCTGAAACCACATTTCGGGCAGGCAAGTTTTTCGGAGAACAGATATTCTTCTTCGTCCTCGCGAATAAAAATTTTTACGATTCCCTCGCCCTCTTTCAAGGCAAGCTCAACGGAGTCCGCTATACGGGAACGCTCGTCTTTCGAAACTCTGACTCTGTCCACGACAAGGTCTATTTCGTGCTTCCTGTTTTTATCTAAGTTTATATTTTCATCAAGCGTGTATGTAATCCCGTCTGCCTTCACGCGTACGTAACCTCTTTTCCTCAATTTTTCAAAAAGAGATTTGTATTCCCCTTTTCTGCCTCGCACGAGAGGAGCGAGAATTTCAACTTTTTTCCCGTCCGCAATATCGAAAATTTTTTCAATAATCTCATCGGGAGTTTGCCTCTTTATCTCCGTTCCGTCGTAAGGGCAATGCGGGACACCTATTCTCGCAAACAGAAGCCTCAAATAATCGTAAATTTCCGTCATCGTTCCTACGGTGGAGCGCGGATTTTTACTCCCGCTCTTCTGGTCAATCGCAATTGCCGGAGACAGGCCCTCTATGTAATCAACGTCCGGTTTCTGAAGTACTCCTATAAACTGCCTTGCATAGGAAGAAAGAGATTCCACGTACCTTCTCTGCCCCTCCGCATAAAGTGTGTCGAATGCAAGCGAAGATTTGCCCGAACCGGAAACTCCGGTAATCACAACGAGTTTTCCTCTTGGTATATGAAGTGAAATGTTTTTTAAGTTGTGGACGCGCGCGCCCTTTATATATATTTCTTTACTGCCCATCTTCCTTTGCCTTTACGGACATCACGATAAAATACGCTGGAAAAACGTAATAAGTTACTGCGGAAAAAAGCACAATTGCCCATTTGGAAGCAACGTAAACGGCATACGAACTTGTTCCGTATCCCGTTTGGTAGATCCCGAACGGGAGTATGTAAACGATGAATACAACCAATGCGGAAAAGAAAAGTACCAAAAAGAAGCGCCGAAATGCATACGAGAAAGACTTTATGAGGCGTTTCCAAAATTCGCCCGACGAAACGAAATACGGAGAAAATGCAAACAGAAAATACACGGCAAGATAGAACACAAATTGATAAAAGATTATAAGGCTTGTGTTGAGGTGTGCCTGATTACGCACGATGATCGGAGAAAGAACGAAGAGGTAAACCGCAGTGAATGTAAAATTAAAAATGAGCAGCGCATAAAACGGTTTTTCTTTGTCTTCGGAGACAATTTTAGATATTTGAAGCGATGCGATAAGCACGGGGATATAGGAGATATTTAAAAACGCCATTATTTCAAGCCAGGGCAGAGACGAATTGAGTTTTGGGAGTTTCCCCGGAAAAGCGGAGGCTCCTATGTAAAACCACTTCAACATATATTTTAGTGTCACGATTAAAATTAGAACTGAAAAAGGCGTAAAAAGAGAACGTCGTAACTCCGGAGTTTCAACGGCATATATAGCGGCGAGAAAACCTACAAGCACAAGATACTCTATGAAAACGGCAAGCACATTCCCCGCCTGAGGGGAAGAAGCGGTTTTCTGCAAAAAAGCGGACAGTTTCCTTAAAAACAGCCCGTTGATTATTGCGTATATAACGGCTATTGCAACTTCTGTTAAAAATCGTTTATCAAAAAGTCGTTTGCGTAATTCGTTCATTTATTTACCTCCGTAATTTTTTTTTACATTATACAACAAAGAAGTTTTTTTACACTTTCGCAGGTGAGTTATTACGAGATAGTGCTCTGAGAATGATTGTAACAAAAAATCTGCAACTGCGTTCCGTTTTAAGTTATAAATATATAAAATTTTATAGATTAAAAATCAATTTTATGATATAATGCCTTGCTATGGAAAAAATACGCTATTGGATAAAGGTATTTAAGAGAAAGCCGGATCTTTTGAACGGTAACATTCTGGAAGAGCTCTTAATCTTGGGGCTTCCCGTGATGGTCGCAAACCTTGTTCAAACACTTTATAACTTAGTTGATGCATTCTGGCTGGGAAAAGTCGGCAAAGCGGCGCTCTCCGCGCCCACGATTGCTTTTAACGTTATTTTTGTTGTTATTGCATTTTCTACGGGCGTATCAGTGGGCGGATCGACACTTGTCGCACAATACACCGGAGCGAAAATGGAAAAGGAGGCGGCGAAATCCGCCGGGACAACAATCACGATGATGCTTGCGCTGGGCGTATTGTTTGCAATAATCGGATATTTAGTTACCCCGCCCGTGCTAAAACTCCTCCACACTCCGGAAGATGCTTATATTCCCACAATGCAGTATATGAGGGTGATATTCTTAGGGCTTCCCTTTATGTTCGGATATATGAGTTTTCAGGGAATTGTGCAAGGACGCGGGAACACCGTGACGCCAATGAAAATAATCACGTTTTCTCTTCTTCTCAATGCCGTGCTTGACCCATTGCTTATCTTCGGGATAGGTTTTCCCAAAATGGGCGTAACGGGTGCGGCACTTGCAACGGACCTTGCAAGAGTGCTTGCCCTGTATTTAGGTTTCAGGTATCTCTTCTCTGAGAAAAGTGAGATAAGGCTCACAATAAAAGACTTAGGGATAGATTGGAAGATTGTCGGAAAAATTTTTAAAATCGGGCTTCCTCTTTCAATTGGGCAAATGGCGACTTCTCTCGGTTTCACTTTGCTTATAAGTATTGTAAATTTGTTTGGCTCTGCCGTGGTAAGCGCATTCGGCGTAGGGAACAGAATCATATCTCTCCTCAATATGCCTGCAATGGGATTCTCGCAGGCAGCAACCGTGATGGTCGGGCAAAACCTCGGGGCGGACAATGTGGAAAGAGCGGAGCAAACTGTGTGGACAACGGCGAAAGTCATAGCGATTGTCCTTTTTTCGGGCGCGACGCTGACATTCCTGTTCGGCGGTTACATTGTAAAATTCTTCATCAACGATCCGGAAGTGATAAAAGTAGGAACGAACTTGTTCAGGATCGCTTCTTATTCCGTCCCGTTTTTCGGGATTATGTTTGCGTTTAATGCGGCTTTCAGCGGTTCTGGGCACACAACGCCCATACTCGTTTTGAACACAACAAGGCTTTGGGGAATTAGAATTCCCGTTGCATATTACCTTGCACTGAAAATGAAAATGGGGCCGAACGGAATATTTTACGCAATGGTCGTAAGCAACGTGATAATCGCGGCAGCCGCATATCTATGGTTTAGAAAAGGTACATGGAAAAAGAAAATAATTTCAAAGCGGAAGATTCCCGTGCAAAATGGGGCGGGATAACCCGCCCGCAAGTTTTGTTATGCACCTAAGTATGCTTCTTTGACTTTGGGATTTTCCAAAATTTCTTTGGCAGGGCCCTCCATCGTGATTTCACCTACTTCCAAAACGTATGCGTAATCTGCAAGTTGAAGTGCCATCTCCGCATTCTGCTCGACAAGGAGAATCGTTTTGCCTTCTTCGTTAATCTGTTTTAAAACTTTGAATATTTCCTCGACGAGCATCGGGGCAAGCCCCATCGAAGGTTCGTCGAGCAATATGAGTTGTGACTCCGTCATAAGCGCCCTGCCCACGGCAAGCATCTGTTGTTCTCCCCCGGAAAGCGTTCCGCCCATTTGTTTCTGTCTCTCCTTTAACCGCGGGAACAGTTCAAACACCTGCTCCAACTTTTCTTTCTTAAGTTTCGGGTCTCTCAGCGTCCAAGCGCCTAATTCCAGATTTTCCCGCACGGTAAGGTCGGGGAAAATTCTCCTTCCTTCGGGTACATGGGTAATTCCCATCTGAACAATTTTGTGTGCCGGAATATTCGTAATTTCGTCGCCCATAAAATAGATGTGCCCTTCCTGTGCCTTGATAAGCCCGGAAATCGTCCTGAGCGTCGTCGTCTTACCGGCGCCGTTCGCGCCGATAAGTGTTACAATTGTTCCGGGTTTGACGGTAAAGGAAATTCCTTTTAATGCTTTTATTGCTCCGTATGATACGATAAGGTTTTTAACTTCAAGCATGTTGTTTCCTCCCAAGATACGCTTCTATGACACGCGGATTGTTGCTTACTTCTTCCGGCGTCCCTTCGGCAATCGTTTCCCCGAAGTCCATAACTTTTATCCTCTCGCAGATATTCATAACGAATTTCATATGGTGCTCTATGAGGAAAATTGTAAGGTTGAATTCTTTTTTAATCCAGCGAATCATCTCCAAAAGTTCCATTGTCTCCTTGGGGTTCATTCCTGCAGCGGGTTCGTCCAAAAGAAGAAGCGTCGGATGCGTCGCAAGTGCGCGTGCGATCTCAAGCCTCCTGAGTTCTCCGTAAGGCAAAGCCTTTGCCAGCGTATACGCTCTGCTGTGGAGGTTGAACATTTTCAAAAGACTCATTGCTTCTTCTTTTATTTTTTTCTCTTCGCTCCGGAATTTTGCATTTCTTACAATTGAATCGTATAATCCGTATCTTACTCTGAAATGCCCTGCAATTCTAATATTGTCAAGCACGGTTAAGTTTGGAAAAACGCGCAAATTCTGGAATGTTCTTGCGATCCCTTTCGCAACGATTGTGTGCGGCTTGTATTTTGTAATATCTTCGAGGTAAAAATCACCGTTTGTTTTTTTCTGCCTGAGGTAAATTTTCCCCTCCGTAGGAATGTAAACGCCTGTGATGAGGTTGAAAATCGTTGTCTTTCCTGCGCCATTCGGGCCGATAAGCCCCCAGATAACGCCTTCGGGAAGTTCCATATGAAAATCGTGCACTGCCCGGAGCCCGCCGAAGTAATGAGTGACGTGGTCGATTTTAAGCACCGTGTTTTGCATTTTCATCCTCCTCTTCCGGAATCAGGACGGAAAACTCTTTGTCTCCCATAAGCCCGTTCGTTTTGTAAAGCATCGTTGCAACCAAAAGCACGGAGAAAATCACCATTCTCCACTCCGGGCCTACGCGGAACGGTGTAAATGCGTCGATTCTATTGAGCATAAAACGCAGTCCTTCGGAAAGGAATGTAATACCAACTGCTGCAACGATGGAACCGCTTATGCTTCCGATACCTCCGATGTAAACCATTATCAATACGTATATCGTTGCCATAAAACCGAATTGGAGCGGATTGATGTATTGGATAAGGTGTGCAAGCAAAGCGCCTCCGACACCTGCAAAAAACGCACCGATCGTAAAGCCCATAACTTTGTAATAAGTCGTGTGCACACCGACGAGTTCGGATGCAACTTCATCCTCCCTTATCGACAAAAATGCCCTTCCTATGGAAGAGTAAATGACATTTCTCATAATTATCACCGAAATAAGAGTAACAATTGTAACCAACGTGAAGTTCGAAAAGTTAGGTATTCCGGGAATTCCTCTCGGGCCACCTACGAATTTTATCGCGTTGAACGTGACGCGGATTATTTCTCCGAAGGCGAGCGTAACAATCGCGAGATAGTCGCCCCTGAGCCTCAACGTGGGAAGTCCGATAAGGAAGCCCACAAGCGCCGCAACAATTCCGCCCAGAATCATCGAGCCTATGAATATGAGATACGGAACAAATCCGTGAGAAGGAAACTTAAAAAGAATCGTTGTGATTGTCGAGGACGTGTAGGCGCCCACCGCGGCAAATCCCATATGTCCGATGGAAAACTGCCCGGTGAATCCGTTAATGAGGTTTAAACTCACCGTTAAAATGATATAAATAAGGGAAACGTTAATAACGTGCATCCAATAGTTGTTCAATATCCCGAATTTGTTGAGGGGGTATAAAACAAGCCAGAAGATAAATGTTCCGGTGATTAGTTTTCCGTTTCTGCTTTTGAAAAATCGGATCATCTTTTGCGTAATATTTCTTTTTTTCTTGCTCATACCTTTTCCCCCGTTTTCTTTCCGAGCAAACCTTGCGGAAGGAATATAAGCACCAAAATCAAAATCGCATAAGCAATTCCTTCGCCTACGATAGAGTTAATCGCAGTGCCGAAGACCTCCGCAAATCCCATTATATAACTTCCCAACATCGCCCCGGGAACACTCCCTATTCCGCCGAGGACAGCAGCAATAAATGCTTTCAATCCGGGGATAATTCCCATATACGGATTGA
>JAGHAO010000046.1 GCA_021161495.1 Caldisericaceae bacterium
GATAACATACACTGGTCGGTGAGCCCCGAGGAAGAAGTAAAGTCGGATCTCTGGAAAGGGAATTGGGATAAGATGGGCTCTTACCCCGGAAGTTACAGTGCCCAATTCGCCGCACTATACGATGATTCAGGAGAAGGCTTGTACATTGCTTCTTATGACGGAGAAATGTATTCGAAGAGATTTTTGTTTGACGGCAAAGGGGATGTTCTAAACGTATGTATTCGTAATTATCCGAGACGCATGCTTACTCCCGGAATTGATTACAATGTTCCTTACGAATTTGTCGTAGGTATATTTCACGGAGATTGGATGGATGCCGCAGAAATTTACAAGGATTGGGCAAAGAAACAGATATGGTGTGAAAAAGGTCCGATGTATCAGTGGGAGGATTTGTCAAAAGCAGTTTACGATACGGATCTATCAACCATAGAAGCGTACAGAACAACCTTTAATGCATCTGCGCATTATTCACAGGTAAAAAATGATCTGCTGGCAATGAAGGAATTTTTCGATAAATATGCCTCAGTGGAAGAATCGATACCTAAGATAGGCATTCATTGGATTGGATGGTCAAAATATTTGGACGTCGTAAATGCAAATTCCGGAGTTCCTAATTATCTTCCACCGCAGAAAAACTTTGCGGAACTAATAAAAGAGATAGATAAAACCAATGCTTTTTATAACGATGTGTATTTTACTTTACTTGGCGCGGATATGAATACACCTTACAAAAGTGACGACAAATACAAATGGGAAGATTACAAAGAATTTGCTTGTTATAATCCTGCAGGCAAGCCTTACAGAAGATTTGGACCGCATCTATGTTGGATGGATCCGAGCCAAAAAGAATGGCAAGATATGGAAATAGCGGTAAGCAAAAATACATACGAAACCTGTAATCTGGACGGAATATATTACGATTGGTATCCGCAATTCAGGTTGGACTTTAAGCACCACGAAGGCGGGGGAAATTACTTTGCGGAAGGATACAGAGAAGAAATGCAAAGAATAAAAAAAGAAATCAGAAAAATCAACCCGCATTTCTACTGCTATCCGGAAGGAAAATCGGAAATAGAAATTGGTGTTTTCGACGCTATGCCAATGGAGTGGTTTAAAAGCGATGAAAAAGGAAAAATACGCTCTTTTACCGGCATGGGAATACCTGCACCGATCGTTTCTTATTTGTATCATGAATACATCGGAATGGTAGGTGGTGTAGAAATTAAAAATAAAGATTTTACCGGATTTGAAGATCCTGACGAGTTCAAACTGATCTCCGCAATTGTTTGGGCTTGGGGAAACAAACCGCAATATCCGTTCGTCGACGGAAGAAAATCCGCTGGATATGTCTTTACGAAATGGAAAGAAGGCAAATTAGATTCTATTTGGGTAAAAAATCTGCAATATTTGGCAAGTCTCGTAAAGATGTACAGGGTCGGCAAAAATGCACTGTTTTTCGGTGAGATGGTGCGATCTCCGAAAATCTCGGGATTCGATAAAATCAAGGTTAGATTAGGGAACAACACACAAGATGTACCTGCTTTGATCTCAAGTGCGTTTAAGCGACCTGACGGGACAGTGTACATTCCGATTACAAACTGGACTACCCGTGAAGAAACGATTGCGATGCTTGATTTCTCAAGATGCGACTGGTTGCCTTCTTCCTTTGATTTATGGATCGTCAAAGAGAATTCCAAGAAACTTATCGGTCATTACGACGTCTCTTCGGGTAAAACAATTATTTCCGTTAATGTCCCCGTGAGAGGAGGGGAAACATTTTTCTTCGGAGTTGGGAGTTATTTTCAAGACAACCGTATTTACAGAAAGGTCATTGAAAATCAGCATCTTCTCATTTCCGCATCAAAAGTATATGTTAATGAGAACGAAAAAGAAGCCGCGTTGATATTAGACAAAGTAAGCAATGAAACTAAAGGGCTTTCGGTAAATTTGATTCATAGCCCCCTTTGGCAATTGGAACTGTGGGATAAGAAAGAAAATAAAGTGATTCTCTTCCCGGATTTTTCCGAGATTAAAAAATACGAAGGCCCCGTGCCCGGAAACAAAGAGAACCTATCGATTGCTTCTTTGAATAATCGTTTGACTCTCTCGTGGGCAAATCTTCCTGTTAAAGATGCGAAATTAAATGTTACGATTGAAATAACACTTAAAGAAAACGGTTCCGATTGGAACATAGATGCCAAATTGTCCGGAGGAAAAGAGTTGAGTTTGTTGGGAGTAAGATTTCCGGTGTTTGTCTTTGATAAATTCGGTGAAAGCGGTAAAGATGACAGATTACTGTTCCCTCAGGCAGGCGGTGTTCTGATATCGGATCCTACGCATGCCCATCACAATATTAAAGACGATCCTTTATTAGAAAATGGTAAGTGGAGTTGGTTCGAATATCCGGGGAATATAAAGCATCAGTTCTTTGCGTATTATGGCGGAAAGGCGGACGGAAACCCTCTTTTGTATGTTGCCGCTTCCGATAAACATCTTAATTATAAGAGGCTGTATTATAACGCGATTGACGGGAAACTTATCACGTATGCAACTCACTATCCCGCAGCGGATCCTACGAATTCACGCGAGAAAATTACCGAGTTGAACATAAGGAAAAATTTAGATTATGGTATGACTATCGATTTATTCAAGGGAGATTGGTATGATGCGACACAGAAGTATCGAAGTTGGATGATATCCGAACATCCCGATTTTCTTCCGAAAAAGCTTTTTGAACGAAAAGGGGAAGATTTGCCTGAGACAATGGAAGATTTTGTTTTGCTGCCTATGTTTTACCTTCCTTATAATCTCAAATCTCTTGATTCTGCAAAGGCAGAGAAAAAAGTTGAAGATTTCAAAGATTATCTATCCAGGCATAACGTACCGTTCAAGGCATTGTACGTTATGGCAACCCGTCCGTCCGATGAATTGCCATCTTCTATGAATTTTTCTCCGGACGAAATGAGGGATAATTTGTCTGACGATGTTAGGAATCTTCCGATGATGCCGGGCTCACAAAGATTTATAGATGATATATGGAATAAATATGGAATTTTATCCATAGGGAACAGGGATACGGGACATTGGCGTTCTAATGATTACGATTTCATAAAGACAGCGGGATTGGTTTTAAGACCTGACGGTTCCATGGTTACCTGCAACAAACAACCGTATTTCACTTCCAACTCACAGTGGAATTGTTTTAACAACAGAATTAAATTAACAAAAGAATTATTTGAGGACTCAAAGCGGGTGAACGGTGCTAAGAGAGGTATCGGTTATCAGGGAATTATGCTCTCCGGGCAAGGTGTAATACCTAAGTTGGACTTTGCTCCGACATTTTCCTTCGTAAACAAAAAACTCGATAATCATCCGGTTCCGGGAGGCAATTGGTGGTCGAAAAATTGGGAAAAAATGACAGACATTCTTATCAAAACATTTTCAAATTATCATACGTTTATTTTAACTACCGAGCGCTCAAACGAATTTCTGATATCCTTACCTTACACAATTCCGGGCGCCTTACATTCGCATTTTACCTTTGCAACTTCCATTATTTGCGGTACTCCTCCTATTTTACCTAACTCACGCTACGTTCCGCTGAGCGAAGCAGTCTATCATGACTACGGATTGCAAATTCCGCCACGCTTTTCAAGAACTTTATTCCATGATATTTATATCAAAGAAGGATTAAGTGAAAAAGAAGCGGTTGCTGCCGCATCGTTGCATCAGGCATCCGTTGCTGTGTTATACGGAATGCCATTGGTAAATATGCTTGCATACGAAAGCAGTAACGATGGAAAGCACAAACCTGTGAAAGTTGAATATGACGGTTCTCCCGACGAACTCAAACCTTGGTGGAAAAAGGAATTCGAATATGAAGTTGATCTGTCCGAAGCTCGCCACAAAGCGAGAAAATTTCTTGTTTGCGGGAAAATGTTAAGACCTCCCGAAGTCGCCGGAGAGGAAAAAGATATAAAATTAATAAGAAACGGTAAGATAGTCACGTGGCACATCTGTCCTGTTTTGGCAAGTGCCTGGCGTTCGCCGGAAAACGAAACAGGTATAATTATTACCAATCCCTACCCGGAAGAAATAAAAGCGAATATAGTTCTTGACAGAAAAGAATATAATTTCGCTCGGGGTAAATATGTTCTCAACGTTATATATTCAAACTTCAAGAGTCCGAAGTTAACGCTTGACGAAAACAGCAATATCGTAAACCTTACAATTCCCCCTTACGGTGTTGTGGTTTACAGTCCTCTCAAAATATGCTCCGACAATGATGCCGAATCTTCATTCTTCGGTATAGGATACGCAGTTTCCGGATATGCGAAAACGATTTCGCAAACAGGAGCAAGATGGGTTAAAATCCCCTCGGTTGCATGGGGAAAGATAGAAACTGTGCCTCCGAAAAACGGTAAGCATTTTTACCGATGGGATCAGTTGGATAAACTGGTGAGAGAATACGAAGATGAAGGATTTCATATCCAAATAGTGGTAAAAGCGGCTTGTAAATGGGGAGCGAAAGATTTTGCCCCTCCTCCGGAAAGTTGGCGGAAAAGTTACCCTCCGAAGGCTGAGCATCTGGATGACTATTCGCGATTTATTCGTGCACTTGTTGAAAGATATGACGGAGACGGACAAGAAGATATGCCGTACCTGAAATTTCCGATAAGATGCTATGAAATAGAATCCGAAGCGCAACACAAAATTTTCTGGGAAGGCACGACAGGTGAATATGAAAAATTATTGGAAACAGCCTACGAGGCGGCAAAACAGGCAAATCCGGAAACAAAAATCATACTTTCCGGAATAAATTTCGGAAGCTTGTTTGAAGAAAATCCGTCTCGGGAAGAATTGGAGAATCGTATCGAGGCACTTCCCCCGGAATACAAAAAGGAAATAGACTTTGTTGTCAAAACGCTTTCTTTCGGGAACTACTACGATGTTATTGATTATCATTATAACAGAGATTATTATGATGTGTACGGGGCAGTAAACTGGATTGGGAACGTATTGAAAAAGTGCGGATATGAAAAAGAGATATGGGCCGGAGATGCTTTAAGCGTTCCATGGA
>JAGHAO010000044.1 GCA_021161495.1 Caldisericaceae bacterium
CGTTAAAGTTTATTGTAACTTTTCTTTCTTTTCCGTCCCATTCTATTGTTCCTCCCAATGCTTCAACGATTGCGCGGATTGGAACAACTGTTCTTGACCATTTAGGTATTATTACGGGTTTTGTGCCTCTTCCCGGATCTATTTCCTGTTTTACTCCGTTTACCGTCATATAAGGATTGCCCGGTTGGAGTGTAATAGTGATTGTTTTTACGGACGGGGTGTAAGTTATTGTTAACCTTTTGGTTGCTTTATTTCCCGCTCTATCTTTCGCCGTCATCGTTATCGTGTTTATTCCTTCCGTTAAGTTTACCGTGTAAGAGAAATAACCGTCTGAAGATAAGGGCACGCCATTTCCGTTTATCGTAAATAATGCGACTTCCGTTTCTTTGTCGGTTACGGTTCCTTCTACCTTTATTTCGTTTTTTTCCGTAATCATCCGGTCCTGCGGAGAAGTTATCGTAATCACAGGAGGTATGGTATCCGAGATCCCGATTTTAATCATTGCCTCGTTTGAGTAATTCGAATAACCTTTTCCGTTAAATGCCCTCACTCTATAATAATATTCGATTTCGGAACCTAATCCGCCGTCTCTGTATGCAGTTTTATCTTTTTCCACTGTTGCAATTACGGTATACGTCCCTCCGGAAACTTTTCTCTCTATCTTAAAGCCGTCTTCGTTATCCGAATTGTCATTCCAGAAAAGGTCCACTTCACTTGAACTTACAACAGTTGCCGTTAAACTACTCGGAGCATTGAGAGGAGCCGAGCATTCCGGAACATCGGCACTTGCCTCATTTGAATACCCGGAATCCCCCACGCTGTTCACCGCCTTTACCCTGTAATAATACATTGTTCCTTCCTCAACCGTTGAATCCGTATATGTTGTTGTATCCGGGTCAACCGTTGCTAACTCTGCATATGTCCCCCCTGCTTCCTTTCTCTCGATAACAAAATGCTCTTCATTGTCGGAATTGTCCGTCCAGCTTAAAATAACTTCCGTGCAGGATTGTGCCGTGGCAGTGAGGTTCGCAGGGCTATCGGGGGCAAGTAATTTTATGGAACTCGGCTTTGAATAAGCGGAAATATCAAAGTGATCCCCGGCAGTTGCCCTTTCCGCTTTTAATTCGTAATAATAAGGGGTATTTGCTGTCACGGAAGGGTCAATGTATTCCCCGGTATTTTTATCTACCGATGCAATTAATGAAAGCGGGCCCGAATTTGCACTTTTGTATATTTTTACTTTGTTTGCGTTGGAGTCGATAGCGTTTTTGTCCCACTGCACTTTTACGTTGCCGTTTTCGATTGACAAAAGAGGGGCGCCGGGCCTTTTCAGCACATACGCACTGTCATTTGTTGAGTTTGTAAAATTGGGGTCTTTGTACGCCGTTATGATAAATGTGTGCTTTCCCGTATGCACCGCATTTGTTGTTGCGGTTCTCCCGGAAGGAGTAATTGTTTTAGCAAGCGAAGGCGTGGGCAACAGCATAAATATCTTGAAATTGTCTATGCGAGATGCAGATGCCGAGTCGTAATCCCATGAAAAATGAATTTTATTCCCGTCCGCATATGCTTGAAAATTCTTAGGTATATCCGGTATGAGTACGGATTTGTAAGTGTTGTTTGTGTCTATTCCCTGTCCGTTGCCGTTGTTGTACACGAAAAGATATGTGGTGTATTTCTTATCGAATTTAAGCGAGTCTATGTAAGTGTAGCCGTTATTGAAATCCGTCGAACCCTTGTTTATTTTTTTGACGAGGATAGGTATGCATAAGAAACCGCTGCAATCCGGGTCGCTCCTCCATATCATTATGTAATCCGTATGCGGATCTACGGTCGATTTGTCCCACATTAGTTTTACCTTTGAAGAAGACGCAGTATTGGAGTATGTTTTGAGTGAAGTAATCGAGGGTTTCATAAGATGCCTTGCGGTATCGTGTATCCAAGAAGAATGTGTATCTTCCATATACGCGGATATAATAAATTCAAAAGAAGTATTAGTTGCAGTAAAATTGGGCTTTGTGAACGTACGCTTTGTTTTGTCTATGTTATTCGCAAGTGTTTTGTATGTGGAACTTCCCGCTTGTTTGTATTTAATGTAAAAATGATCCACATCCGCATCTTTCGGATATTTCCAGGATAAGCTGATCGTGTTTCCGGAGAAGTGTGCACTGAAATTCGTAGGTGCGGAAACGGGACACACATATCTGTAAATTCGCTCATACACTATGTTTGGTTCGCGCGTAACACAGTAAAGCACGCTTGAATGCTCCGGTTCCACTACGACATTTTCAGCATTTAGTGTTTTTAGCCCGTTGTTTACCGTCTGCCAGTGAGCACCCCCGTCGGTAGATTTATACACTCCTTTTCCCCACACCGGTACGTATATTGTACTCGGATCGCGCGGGTCGATTTCTATTACGTTTGCCAAGCCTATTGCGAAGATTTTCGTCCAATGCGTTCCACCGTCCGTACTTTTATATACCACGGAATGGCTTGAGTCCTTGTAAAATATTGCGTAAACGAATTTGTCGTCAACGGAACTTACTTTAACATCCAAAGTATTGGACAAGCTTAAGGCAGTCCATGTTTGTCCGGAATTTACGGATTTGAATAGGCCCGAAGCCAAGCATGCATATAGAATGTTTGAATGGTTTTTGCTTACCGATATGTCATTTAAGTTCCATTTTCCCAGATCCTTCAAATATGTCCAGCTGTTCCCTGCATTCGCCGACCTATATATACGTCCGTCCTGATCTCCGACGTATATGATCTTAGGGTTATTCGGATCTATCTCTATAGGGCCTTCGGTCGTGTCTCTCGAAAGCACCCTTTTCCAGTGAATGCCGCCGTCCGTTGATTTGTATAATCCGTTATCCTCCGTAACATACACGTTTAGAGAATTTTTATAGTCTATTGCTATGTCCCAGATGCGCTTGTTTGCAATAATTTGCGACCAACTATGCCCGTAGTTCGTCGATTTGTACAGAGCTGGCCCTATTGCGGCATAGATTATATTGGAGTGCATAGGATCTATTGCGATTGATCTTGCAAATGACTGTGGAGCATATTCCGCAATCATACTCCATTTGCAGCTTAACGCTGATGCCGTTTTGGTGCTATGTACATCCGTCAAAGGAAAGGTGCCAAGCATAAATAACATAGCGGTAAGCGCAAGTAATGCAATGATTTTCTTCTTCATTTCGGCCTCCTAACCGTTGCTTAATTTGTTTTATTCGGGAATTGCACGAACATATTTTCCGTAAGACACGTTTGTATGGTGCGATTCCTTTACCATATTCTTATTCTTGCATGTTCTTACCGGGTTATTGCCGAGATAAAAATAATCCTGACCAAAATGAGTGACTTTGGTAAAAATAAAATCTCCATCACTTCCAAGGCAATTTTTTATATAACTCCCTCCCCAGATTATGTGACATTATTATATCATTTTGATTTTAAAATTGCAAATTAACGAATTGCTTCACTAAAAATCTATACGAAAATTTTTACAACACAGATGTGGAATAAATAAAATTTCGGGTGTCCGTTAAGGAGATGCTTGCAACTCTGATATTGAATCTCTGAAGGGTGGAAGGATTATCTTTCCATCACCCTAAAATGTTCCCCTTTCTGTCGCCCTGAGATGTCCCCACGCCTGTCACCCTGATGTGTCCCCGCCCATGTCACCCTGAGATGTATTTACTCAGGGTCTCTAAATCGAGGGAACACACTTCCCTTGAATCTCCTATTCTCTCTTTCGTCACCCTGAGACGTCGTAACTCAGGGTCTTAAATCGAGGGAACACATTTCCCTCGAAACTCCTATTGAAAAGACGAGATTCCGGATCAAGTCCGGAATGACTCCTGTTCCGTTACCCTGAAGCGTTTTTGTTTAGGGTCTCGTTGTTAAAAAATAGACTCTGAAACGAGTGCTCGTCTTCGGCGAGGAAAGGAGTGCAGAGTGACAGAAGACGAGATTCCGAAACAAGTCCGGAATGACGAAAATACGAGATTCCGGATCAAGTCCGGAATGACAGAGAGATTCAAATACGAGATTCTTCCGTCGCTTGCATGGAAGAGGGATTTTGGCGATTAAACCTTACGTCACAGGTTATAATTTTTATTGCGCTCTGAGTTATCCACATTATCCACAGGGTGGTGTGGATAAGTTTTTAACAATGCTGACAGGACGCCCCGAATTTCCAAAAACTATGATGCAAGGAAAATAAAAAGTTTTTTTATCCACAGGTCATAAACAGAAATCCACAGGCAGAAGATTTAGTATTTATCAGATGTTCTTGAATATTTTTGCAAAGATGTTCGAAGTTATCCACAGAATTTTCCACAATTACCTTTTCTTTTTCCACAGAATAAACAAGGCTTTTCTTCCGCGAAAAAGCAGCACTTTTGCGTTTGGAACAGAAATGTCCATTTCCGTTGCAATTTCCTTTACGCTTTTTCCGTCCCTGTAGTGAAGAAGAAGCGCTTTGCGTTGATTTTCGGGAAGTTTGTATATCAGTTCGTAGATTTCTTCAAGTTTGTCGCCCGTTTCTTCCGGATCTGACTTCCGTGTGGAAATCTCTTCTTTTATCTCTGCCTGCTTCCTTTCCGCTTTAATATAATCCTTTGCGCAGTTTGTCGCAATTCTCAAGAGGTACGGGAACACGGGGCTACTCTCGTCGAATGAGTTTATCGACTTAAAGAATTTAAGGAATGCCTCCTGAGTGATGTCCTCGGACGCGGTGCGATTGTTTACTATTTTATTCACCACGTTGAAGACGTGTGCCTGGTACTTTTTCACTATGAACTCGAAGTATTCCGTTTCCCCGTTTTTTACTTTTCTTACGCAGGAGGAATCTTCCATACGGAAGAGTTATTTACCGCTCCGTATAGAAGTGTATGGAAAGCACCTTTGGGCCGGTATGGGTTGCAATTACAGGGCCGAGCTGCGTAAGGGGAATTTCTCTTCCGAACTCCGCCTCGCACTCTTTTGCGTACTCTTCCGCTTCCTCCCTGTTATCGCCGTAAATCACGGAGATGTATTTTAAACCTCTTTTTGCGACAATTTCCTTTGTAAGTTCCAGCATTCTTTTCTTTGCACGTTTAATTGTGCGCGGCTGTTCCAAAGTGTCGACAAATCCTTCGTGGAAATAGAGGATGGGTTTTATCTTGACCATCGTCCCTAAAACCGCTTTTGCCCTGCCTATCCTGCCGAGCCTTGCAAGGAAATACAGATCCTGAACGACAAAAAATATGTTCATCCTGTCGCGTATTGCGGGAAGTTCTTTTATTACCTCTTCTTTGCTCTTTCCTTCTTCGTAAAGCCTTTTTGCCACTTCAAGCACCTGATACCCTAATCCTAAGGAATTGAACCACGAATCGAATACGTATATATCCGGATTTCCCAGCGCCTCTTTTGCCGCATTTGCCGCATTCACCGCACCGCTCATCTCGGCTGATATAAGCGGTGATATGATCGAGTATCCCTTTTCCGTCAGCGGTTTGTAGACTTTTATGAAATCCTCGGTGGAAGGTTGCGACGTATCCGGAAGTTCCCCGTTCCTTACTCTCTCATAATATTCCTCGTTTGTTATGTCCACGTGCTCTTTGTATGTTTTCTCTCCGAATCTTACATAGAGAGGCACGATTTTTATATCGTACTTCTCTATCACTTCGTCCGGCAAATAGCATGTCGAGTCCGTAACAATTTTCACTTTTTCGTTCATTTCTTCGCCTCCTTATTTGTAACGAATGCAATACCTAAAAAGCGCGGCCCCAAATGTGCTCCCAAAACCGGGCCGATTCTTGCGCTTCTCATATTTATTCCCAGAAATTCGGAAACTTCTTTCCTGTACTCCTCCCCCTCTTCTTTGTTCCCTCCGAACACGACTCCTCCGCGCTCTATCCCTCCTTGTTTTTCGGAAAACCTTTTTACGAGATTCATCAGTTCTTTTTTGGCTTTCTTTTCCGTTCGAACGATTTGGAGCGGATCTATTCTCCCTTCATTCAGGTGCACTATGAAAAACAGTTTCATAACGCTGCTTACCGCATGCTGAAAGTTGTTTATCCTGCCTCCGCGCTTCAAGTAGTTTATATCCATCGGCAGAAAATACCCGAATACCCTGAAATAGTACTTTTCAATATATTTTTCGATTTCATCCCGGCTTTTTCCTTCGTTTGCAAGTTCACACGCCTTTTCCACTTTGTATGCAAGGTCTTCGGATGCGGATTTTGAATCGATTACCGTTATTTTGTCTGTTCCCAAAAGTGCCTTTGCCGCATTTGCCGCATTCACCGTTCCGGAGAGTTTGGAAGAGATGTGAATCGAAATGATTTCATCTCCTTCGGAAAGTATATTTTTATATGTTTCTAAGAAGTCGTTGGGTGTGGGCTGAGAAGTTTTCACGTTGAACCCTTTTAAAAGGAGTTCGTAAAATTCGTCGTCCGTTATGTCCACCCCTTCTCTGTATATTTTCCCTTCGATCTCCACGGAAAGAGGAACAACCGAAATTCCGTATTTTTTGATTATGTCTTTTTGCAGATATGCCGTGGAATCCGTAACGACGCGAATCATATCACCCTCATAATTACGAAAGAAATGTACGTTAAAACAACGCTGACTGCGGCACCTGTGAGGAACTGCGGAACAGTGTGGTCTTTCAGTTTAACTTTCGCCATGCCTACCGGGATAAGAAGGAAGAAGGAAAGCGCGCCGAGCCAGCCGAATTCAATGGTAAGCGCTGTTGCGGGTCCCGCTATTCCGGCGCCGTGGCCCGAAGCCTTGAAACCCAATTTGTTTACAATAATAAGCGCGATTACGTTGAGCAAATACGAAAGCACAAGAGCTGTATAAATATTTCTTATGTGTGCAACAAGAAGAACAATTAAGCCTAAGGGATAGCTTATTGCGTCGATGATAAAAGAAAGTTTTCTTTCTCCCTTAAAATCTCCGGGGTGTTTTATGAGGTGAGTCCACGCAAAAAGCGGGATTATTCCGATAAAAATCGTTGCTATGGCAAATGACCGGAAATCGTGCACTTTAAAAATATAAAACATCAGAAACGCGAATATTGCAACTACCGGAACGTCGAAAACAAATGTGATAAGTCGTGCCATTTTATTCCTCCACTTTGGGAAGCCAGATTCCCGTTTGATTTTGATATTTTCCTTTTTTGTCCGCATAGGAAGTTTCGCACTCTTCGTCGGATTCCAAAAACAAAACCTGTGCAATCCCTTCGTTTGCGTAAACCTTTACGGGAAGGGGGGTTGTGTTTGAAATTTCCACCGTCACGTACCCTCGCCACATCGGCTCCAGAGGAGTTACGTTCACGATTATCCCCGCCCGCGCGTACGTGCTTTTTCCGAGAACGATGCAAAGGACATTGCGAGGAATCCTGAAATATTCGACACTTTTCCCAAGCGCAAAGGAGTTAGGCGGGATGATGCACTCTTTGCCTTTGAAACTTACGAAGCTTCGCTTTGAGAAATTTTTCGGATCCACGACAACGGAGTGCACGTTTGTGAAAATTTCGAACTCATCCGCAATGCGCATATCGTACCCGTAAGAGGAGACGCCGAAGGAGATGACCCCTTTGGAAACCTGTTTATCGGCAAAAGGCTCTATCATTCCCTCTTTTGCCATTTTTCTAATCCATTTATCGGACTTTATACTCATATCCCCATTATAATAAAAGATTTATCTAAAAAAAGCAAACATTTAAAAGGAATTAATCGTGCAGTCGATTTCTTCCGAAATTAGGTTTATAAGTGTTTCCTCCCGGACAAATTTGATTTCATAAAGGTTTATTATCTCCGATCTGTTGCTTTTCACGCATCTTTTTTTAACTTGTTCGTAGGTTTTTTTCGGATTAAGCGCTTTTTTCATTTTTTCCGTATCCGCATTTAGGAGAAGCGTTGCGTGGAAGAGAAACCCTCCGAATTTTTTCGCACCCGCAGAGCCGGAAACCTTTTTTCCATTTACAAACACGGAATTGTGCGTGTCGGTTTCCGCAGGGAAGCCTACTTTCAAAAGGGCGTTTCTTATTGCGTTCGAAAAGATTTGCATACACTCCGAGACGTACTTTGCGGGCATAAGATTTTCGGGAATGTAAACTGCGGTGTTGAGGTTTCCCAAGTCGTGAAAAACTGCACCGCCCCCGCTTATCCTCTTTATTATCGGAATCCCGTTTTCCGCGCAAAACTCCTCGTCCGCTTCGAGTTCCGGGCATTGAAACCTACCCAAAATTACGGAATCGCTATTCTTGTAAAATCTTATTACGGGAGGAATAGCGCCTCCTCCTGCGAGTTTCAGCATATACTCGTCCGTTTCCGTGTTAAAGAAAGGGTCTGTGCTCTTGCTTATCACCATTTTGAAATTTTTCATCTATTGCATATTATAGTGAATTGGAAAGGGGTGCAAAATGAAAAGAGCGATAAAAGAAGAAATTGCCAATATGGGCAAGAGGCTTTACGAAA
Source organism: Caldisericaceae bacterium (assembly GCA_021161495.1). Lineage (GTDB taxonomy): Bacteria > Caldisericota > Caldisericia > Caldisericales > Caldisericaceae > AUK232. The sequence goes on from JAGHAO010000044.1 coordinate 8,475, forward strand.
GAAGGCTCAACGGGGGATACGGAGGGAACATTTCCGTTAAGGACGATGAGGTAATTTATATTACTCCGTCTGGCCTTCCCAAAGATATATTGCAGTATTCCGATATTATAGTGATGGATTTTAAGGGTAATGTGCTCGAAGGCACGGGCAAACCTTCGTCCGAAATGCTTTTCCACATCCTGATCTATAAAACGAGGGAAGACGTGAATGCGATAATCCACTCACATCCTCCGCTTGCGACCGGTTTTGCTATTGCCGGCAAGGAAATACCTCCGGGGATTCACGAAGAATCCACAATTGTGTTAGGCAAAGTTCCCGTGCTTCCTTATGAGGTAACTTCCTCAAAAGAACTCGCAAAAAATGTGAGCGATGCGTTGAGCAAATCCAATGCGGCGCTTCTTGCAAACCACGGAGCAATCACCGTAGGCGATACGCTTGAAACCGCATTCCGCAGAATGGAAGAGTTGGAAAACCTCTGCGAAATGATTCTCGTTGCGCAATCCATAGGCAAGGTGAATAAAATTCCTCAGGAAAAATTGGAAGCACTGCTCGAACTTATTCGTAAAAGAACAAAGAAAAGTTAATTTCCGGAAAATTTTTTCAACGTGAACAGAACCCCGTTTTCTTCTCTTTTCAACAGAAGATGCGGGGTTTTTGCGGATATCCAGTAATCGCGCTTCTTTTTTCCGAAATCCGCAACGAGGTGGACGGCGTCCTCTTTTTTGCCGTTTATTTCAATGGTCTCTTTTCCGAGGTTCTCGATGGTGCAGGGGACTTCGAGCGAGGTGTAAGGGAAGAAATCGTAAATATACGCCTTGGTGAAGTTAAAATCCGTTCCCTGCAAAACAAAGTGCAGAACGTCATCCGGATACATCGGCGTTTCGACGGGCAAATCAAAAGTTTTTGACTTTCCGTTCCGCACGATTGTTTCCGAAACGTTGTTTTTCGTAAAAACAATTTTTACGCGGGACGGGACTTTGTTCACCGTGTATCCGGCTTCTATTTTCACGGGCAAAAGCGTTTTTTCGTCGAGATATACGGTTGCAAGAGAAATATCAGTGCGGACTTTTACTATTCCGTTTCTCGTTTCGAATGTAATTGTTTCTTCGCCTTTCTTCTTTCCGCCGTCGAATATCTCGTAAACAGCGGTTCCGTTGTTCGGGACTAATGCACCGCTTGTTTTAAGGGGAGGAAGCGTGCTTTGAGGCTTGTTTCCGCAGCCCGATATCGCAAGCAAAATCGTTAAAAGCAAAAGTGCGCCGATCTTTTTCATTCTATCTTATTTTTAACGTATTTTCTCAGCGGGATTAAGAATACGGGGATTGTTGCGGCAAGAATAACAATATCCGTTGTAATGAGAAATCTTGGCTTCATTCTGCCGAGAATGATAAAAAATTCGAACGCCGAATGGATAAGCGAAACAAATATGTAATAAATAGGCGTTTTCCCTTTTTTAATCCCGTCCGCAAAAAGTGCGGTAAGCCCCATCTGAAATGCGATTACAAGGAGCCATTCGATGATTTCCGTTATTACAAACTGCTTTGCAGGGACAATCATAATCATCGCTTCGACGAAGCCGAACCCCGCACCCGACGCAGCACCTATGAACATATTCCCTTTTTCAAATGCAGATGCGGGAATAATTTTAAAAATTTCCTGCAAAAACCCGGCGATGAGTGCAAGTAAGATAACGCCTAATATGTAATTTTCACCGGTGATGTATCCCCATTTGCCTATAAGCGTTTGTACGGGATTTTGTATAAGGTAAACAAATAAGAACATTAAAGCACCCACAAGGAATACGAATGCGGGTTTCCCTTTGAAGAGCCGTTCGCTGTCGAACAAACTCAGCAAAAACAATGTATATACCAGCAAAAAGCCAATAATTATAAGCCTTGTTATAGGATATGCCATATAAGTATTTTAATACTTTAACCGATTTTGGCAAACCCTCCTCCCGAAAACGCTTGTTTATGCAAGATAACATAACCGTATCGCAAATGCGGAAGTTTTCGATAGGAGTTTCGAGGGAACACATCTCCCTCGAACTTCCTATTGAGAATACCATATCCTGAAAAAACAGACTCTGAAATAAATTCAGAGTGACTTTTTACTCTGTCACCCTGAGGTGTTTTTACTCAGGGTCTTAAATCGAGGGAACACATTTCCCTCGAACTCCTATTTTCTCTTTTGTCACCCTGAAATGTCTCCGCTCTGTCACCCTGAAATGTATTAATTCAGGGTCTCGTTTTTAATTCCTTTGTCAAGGTGCATCCCAAAGCGAAAAAAGACGAGATTCCGGATCAAGTCCGGAATGACAGGAAAAAAGCGAGATGCTGAAACAAGTGCTTGCCTTCGGCGAGGAAAGGAGTGTAGGACAAGGTTCGAAGTGGCAAAAATGTAATAAATTCAAGATGAACGATAAAATAAATATCGTCTGTCGTATAAGTACATTAACAATTTTCATAAATCCGTTGACAAATACAAAGAACAAGTATATAATTTTAAAAAATTGCAGGGGGTTCTTAAACAGTGGATAGTTAGGGAGTTTCTTTTGAATAGAATTTTAGAGAGGAGGTACATTATGAGTAAGGTAGAGGTGATTATGCCTAAATTGGGGATGACGATGAAAAAAGGTACCGTTTTGGAATGGAAGAAAAAGGAGGGTGACCGGGTAAAAAAAGACGAAGTACTCGCCGTTGTGGAATCCGAAAAAATCACGAGTGACTTAACCGCCCCGCAAGATGGAGTTCTTGTAAAGATTTTGCATGCAGAAGGAGATGAGGTTCCTGTTGGAGAGACTATTGCAATTATCGAAGCCGAGGGTTAACCCTATGAATGTAAACGAAGAAGCGGAACAACTTGCAAAACAATATGAAATTAATCTGAAAAATATCAAGGGAACCGGGAAAAACGGTGAAATTACACTTCAAGATGTCCAGGAATACATAAAAGAAAAATACTTGCCAAAAGTTAAAAAAGAAGTCAAGGTTTTCGGGTTAAGAAAAATTATTTCGGAGCGTTTATCCAAAAGTTATAGAGAAGCAGTCCATGTGACAGAAAATATGGAAGTAGAAATGGACGCCTTTGTAAAAGCAAGGGAAGAATTGTCCGCTGTCTTAAAAGTGAAACCATCTTACACTGTCCTTTTACTGAAGTGCGTGGCCGCAGCATTGAGGGATTTTGCCGAATTAAACGCTGCTATCGAAGAAAATAAAATCATCATATACGACACCATAAACATAAATATAGCGGTGGAAATTCCTGTCGGTTTAATTACACCCGTAATAAGGGATGTGGATAAAAAAGATATAAAGCAGCTGATGGAGGAATATCAGGATATTATCACAAGGTCGCGGAACAATAAGTTAAAGGAAAAGGATTTTATGGGAGGGACATTCACAGTAACAAATCTTGGTATGTACAATATAGATTCGTTCAATCCGATAATTAACCCTCCGCAAGTAGCTATATTAGGGGTAAATAGGATTGTTGAGAAACCTCTTGTGAAAGACGGTAAAATAGAAATACACAAGGTTATGACACTTTCGCTCACATTTGATCACAGGGTAATCGACGGAGCATTGGCTGCCAGATTTTTGAACGGAATTAGAGGATACCTTGAAAACCCGGATAGAGTTTTAGCGCAAAATACTAAGAAGGGGGAATAATGAATAACACGGTTGGTATTATAGCAAATCCCGAATCGGGAAGAGATATAAGAAGGCTTGTATCCAAAGCAAGCGTGTTCGATAATATGGAGAAGGTAAATATCGTAGAAAGAATACTTACTGTGCTCCAGATTCTCGGAATCAAAAAAGTATTGGCTATGCCCGAAACTTTCGGAATAGTGCCTGCGGCAGTAAGTGCATTAGATACACACCTTAAG
>JAGHAO010000182.1 GCA_021161495.1 Caldisericaceae bacterium
ATCATTATGGGGATTATTATCGGGCCGTATGTTCTCAATCTAATTCCCAAAACTTTTTTACGGAACACTGATATTATAGCAAACTTTATTTTAAGTATCGTTGCTTTTATGATTTCAAGAAACTTCTCGTATTCGGTTTTTAAGAAAACGGGAAAGCAAATTATTTTTGTATCAATGTTCGAAGCAAGCTGCGCATGGCTGTTTGTAACACTCAGGGTATTTTTGTTATTACACAAGCCTCTCTATATCGCTCTTTTGTTTGGGGCACTCGCAGCAGCAACGGATCCCGCTTCTATATTACTGGTATCAAGGCAATACAGGACAAAGGGGCTCATAGGCACCGTTTACATCGGGATGAGGTTTGTAGGAAAATATCTCGGAGCCTCTATAGGGGCATTTCTTTCAAAAGCACCTAAGACAGTCCGCAAATTCGTAGGATTGGGGCTTGTCCCTCAGGCAGGCGTAGCGTTGGGAATGGCAATTTTGGGTAAAGGATATTTCCTGCAAGCGGAGGGAATTACATAATGCCCGTTATCGCAGCAACAACATTGGTGCTTGAAGTTATAGGGCCGCCAATTACACAACTCACATTTAATCTCGCAGGAGAAATTACTGAAACAGGGAGGTAAATATAAAATGAAGTCATTCAAAGTAAAATCGGTAAGGTGTTTGATTACAAAGGACGCTTCCACGGTAAAAAAAGACGCGGACGCAATGACTACTGCAAAAGAAATCGTAAAGGATCCGAAAACAAGAAGCGTTTATGTAGTGGATAGCGACAACAAACTTCTCGGAATTATTCCGGCGATGAACTTTACACAGTATCTTTTTTACGAATATGTACCGGACGAATTTTTCTACTATAAAGCAGCAAAGCCAATTGAAGAAATAACAGCGGGAGATACAATACTTCCTCCTGTTTACGTTAAAGAAGAAGACACACTTGATACTGCCTTTCAGAAAATGTTTTCCGAAAACCTCAAAGAACTTCCTGTTGTAGATGACGAAATGCACGTAATAGGCGACCTGAACATCCTCGAACTTGTGAGCGCCCGGATCGAAAGGAGGTAAACTGCGATATGGATATCATAGATGTAGCGCTTGCGCTAATAATTTCCAAACTTTTCGGCGAATTAGCGGTCCGCCTTAAACAAATGGCAGTCTTAGGAGAGCTATTCACCGGAATATTGTTTGCTCTCATAATGACTTACTTTCATGGAATCAGTTTCCCCTTATTTGGACACACTTTTTCCTATAACGTACATCTCACCGGTGAATCATTTGAACTTTTTGCAAACCTTGGAATAATCCTGCTCTTATTTATTGCAGGTATGGAGACAGACATAAAAGATTTAAAGCAAAGCGGTAAAAGAGGGCTCTCTACTGCAAGTTTGGGCGTAACACTGCCTTTCCTCTTCGGAGCAATCTTTGCATTAAAGGTTATGCATTTCCAGATGAAACAGTCCCTCGTGGTCGGCGCAATTTTCACCGCAACAAGCGTAGGCGTCACTGTAAGGGCATTAATGGATTTAAAGCAACTTCGATCCAAAGCGGGAACAACAATAATAACCGCAGCGGTGATAGACGACATTATAGGAATTCTCGTCTTAACGTTTGTCCTCGGGACGCAAACAATTTCTAACCTCATTATCGGGTTTATCTTCTTTATGTTTATTATATTCGTACTCGCCTTAGGCCCCGTCCAAGCCTATATGCGATTTGCCCATGAAAAAATGCACTCTCCTTATGCGGTTGCCGCAATGGCAATTGGATTCGGCCTCCTCATTGCGGCATTTGCAAGGGAAGTGGGATTAGCCCCCATAACAGGAGCATACTTTGCAGGGATTCTTATCGGAATGACGCCCGAGAAAAAAGTTCTCGACAAACCGTTGAACTACATTGCAAGGTCAATTTTTGTCCCAATGTTTTTCGTAAAAGTAGGAACACTTTTCGATTTCAAGATGCTTACACAAGTGGATTTCAAATTTTTCTGGTTAATCCCTATCGCGTTTGCCGGTAAATTCTTGGGATGCGGAACAGGCTCTCTGATTAGCGGGCTTAAACCGAAAGACGCCGTGAGAGTGGGAGTGGGTATGATGCCCGAAATGGAAGTCGCACTTGTTATTGTAACGTTTGCGTACGGACAAGGCATATTCCCAAAGATAATAGGTTCCCAACTTGTTTCCGTAACGATTACCTATGTAGTGCTCTCCGCAATCCTCGTGCCTGTCCTTCTGCGCTTGTTATTCCCACCGATTGAGAGTGCAAGAGAAATCGTAAAAAATGAACAGTAAAATACTAACGGGAATAATTTTTGCTTTTACGTATTTGTTACTTGTATTGAAGCCGAAGATTAGGCATATTATTGCAATTACTGCGGCAGGAATTTTTATTGCCCTGAACATTGTGCCGATTAAAACCGTAATTCCCGTGATAAACTGGAACGTCTTAGGAATATTATTCGGAACGATGGGTATTGTAACGATGCTCATAGATTCAAAAATCCCCGCGTATCTCGGAGATAAAATCATTGATAAAATGCCTAATGTTAAAATGGCAATCTTTGCACTTGCTGTATTTACAGGCGTAATCTCCGCATTTGCCGAGAACGTTTCCACACTTCTCCTTGTTGCCCCTGTTGCATTTTCCATATGCGAAAGGATAGACATTTCGCCTGTTCCTGTAATTATCGCAATAGCGGTTTCATCAAATTTACAGGGAGCGGCAACGCTTGTAGGCGACCCCACTTCGATGCTCCTCGCAGGATATGCTCATATGAATTTTCTGGATTTCTTCTGGTACAACCACCATTTAAGCATTGCTTTTCCAACGGAAATTGGGGCAGTTGCAGCAGCATTAATTTTGCTTTATATTTTCAGAAAAGAAACACAGCCAATCCATCTCAAAGAAAGAACAGTTGTAAAGGATTGGTTCCCGGGAATTCTTGCAGTCCTAATGATCAGTGCATTAGTTATAGCATCTTTTCTGCCTTTTAAAAATATTAACGGGGCGATATGTGTGGCATTTTTAATAATCGGGCTAATTTACGAATTCGCCAAAAAGCGGTTTCATATGTTAAAGGATATTATTAAGGAAACCGACTGGGAAACAATTCTGCTTCTTGTGGGATTATTCATTATTATTGACGCACTGATTAACGTAGGCATAATAAACGATATTGCAAAATTTATCGCATCACTCTCCGGAGGGAGTATATTCCTTGGCTATACCATTATTGTATGGGGCTCCGTGCTTTTTTCCGCATTTATAGACAACGTCCCTTACGTTGCAACAATGCTTCCCGTTGCGGGAGGGCTTGCCGCACTTTTACATGCACCGGCAGAACTTTTCCTTTTCGGGCTGCTAATAGGAGCGACTTTGGGCGGGAACCTCACTCCGATAGGGGCGTCAACCAATATTGCCGCAACCGGATTATTAAGAAAGAAAGGATACAAGGTAAGTTTCGGAGATTTTGCCAAAATCGGAGTTCCTTTTACGCTTGCCGCGGTAAGCGCAGGATATATAAGCTTGTATCTTATAATGAAGCCTTTCATAAAATAGCAAACTTGACACCGCTTCAATTTAACGTATCATTTTAGTATGAAAAAAAATAGGAGCCTTGCATTAAAAATATTTTTGGTTTCCGTGTTGTTCTATCTTTCAGTGGTAGATGTTATTTACGTGTCCACGTATTACAGTGACAAACGCGACATTTCCGAATTAAAAACCAAACTTGCTGCCGTAAAATCGGAAAATGCAAAACTCGAATCGCAGATTAAAAATTCTTCAAACCCGGCATTCATAGAAAAAATTGCACGAGAAAAATTAATGCTTGCAAAAAAAGGCGAAACAATTGTCTATTTCAGGACAGACAAAAAAAATGACACAAATATAAAACGGGATGGGGCAAAAAGGTCTAACTTTTTTGAAAAATTGTTGCATAAACTATTGCATCTTTTTCAAAATTAAATAATATTATATAGGTGTATGGGTAAAGAAGAGAAAATTGGAACTGTGATACGAATAATGCCTTACGGCGCATTTGTAAAACTTGAAGAAGGCGGAGTTGGGCTGATTCATATATCGCAGTTTGATGATAAGTTCGTTGAGGATGCCCATGCATTTATAAAAGTAGGCGAAAAAGTATTAGTAAAAGTGCTTGGCAAAGGGAAAAAGGGCAAACTAAATCTCACATTTGTGAGAACGGTAAGCGAAGAAGAAATTAAAAAAGAGAAAAAAGACGAATTTGAATTAAAGATAAAAAAGTTTTTAAAAGATTCGCAAGATTCCCTTACTGCCTATAAAAGACGCCTGAAAAGAAAAATGAAAAAATTCTAACGGCGGCGTAGCCCAGAGGTCAGAGCATCCGGCTCATACCCGGAGTGTCGAAGGTTCGAATCCTTCCGCCGCCACCATCTTAAAAATCCATAATTACAAGGTAAAAATCACCTGAGTTATAATCTAACTCATATTGCAATTATTTTTTCATATTTTTTCATCTAACTGTCAGACCTCTATTTTTAGATATTCCTTCAAAAAGTCCTGATTATTACTATATTTTGCAAATACACCCAGACGCACACAAACAGCCAAAATATGCGAAATTTTATTCGCGGGTATATTTATAACAAAATCATCGATTTTTGCTTCTAAAATGCGTAAAAACGCTATGTTTTTTCTCAGTATTTATCAGTGTTTCTTAGG
>JAGHAO010000063.1 GCA_021161495.1 Caldisericaceae bacterium
AATTATGAATATTATCCGCAAGAAGTTCTTCTATGCACATTTCTCCCAGATTTTTCCCGCTTATTTTTGCATACTGCAGTTTTTTGGCATTTTTAATTTCCGCTGCATATAGAAGTGCGCCTCTTAAATCCGTTCCATTGTTGAATAATGCATCTGTGAGATCGGAGTCATAAAGATCTGCTCCTTGAAGATTGGCAAAACTTAGATCAGCTTTTTCGAGATTAGTACCATGCAATTCTGTTCCTTGAAGATAAGCACCAATTAAATCGGTTTCCTGCATATGTGCATATTGTAAAGTCGCATTGCTTAAATCAGCATAATTAAGTTTAGATTTTTGAAAATCTGCCCACGTTAAATTTGCTCCTTGAAGATTAACGTTACTCCAATTTACTCCTTGAAGATTGGCATTAACAAGATATGCTTCCACTAAATCCTCTCCTTTTATTTTCTGTCCGGAAAAATCTTTCCTGTCTTTCTTTATATGCCATTTGCAGAAATCGGAGCCGGGCTCCGCATCGTAGGGACACTTTTTATGTTTTTGTATAATAATGCTTTTATATTTATATTTGCATTTTGCCATCTTGAAAAATTATATACTCAAAGAAGAAAAAATGAAAATTCGGCAAACCGCAGATTTTAACTGCTAATCTATCGACTCAAGCAGTTCTTCTATGAACTTCTTTATTTTCAAAAGTTCCTTTTTCACTTCGGCTTTGTTTTTCTTTTTTCCGAGGCGCTTTATTTCTTTTGTGATTTTCTCAAACGGGTCTTTTTCTTTTTTCTTTTTCTTTGAAACAGCCTCTTTCACTTCTTCGGAAGAGAGGTTCTCCTCTTCTATGAGTTTTGTGATTTTCAGCATTTCCTTTGCGTCGGAAAGTTTCAGGAGTTGTTCGATGTGCCGTGCCGTAATGGGGGAGTTCGGATCGTCAACCTTTTTTTGCAGTTCTTCGGGGAGGTCGAGCAGAGAAACCCACCGGATCAGAGTTATCGGCGTTTTTCCGGTGATTTTGCAGAGTGCGCTCACTGCGCGCGCAAAATTTTCAGGCACCTTTCTGCCCATCCTGTAATTGATAAGGAGCGATTTTATTTTCCTCCCGTCCGTGAAAGGCGAAAGGTATTCTTCCGTGATCCTTGCGCGTTCCATCGGGGTGATGTCTTCCCTCTGCAAATTTTCCACAATTTGAATTTCACGGATTTCCTTTCTGTCTTTTGCGTCGAGTTCTATCGCGGGGATCGTTTTTTTGCCTGCAAGTGCACTTGCGCGCCACCTCCTCTCTCCGGATATTATCACATAAGAATTGTTTTCCTTTCTCACTAAAATCGGTTCTAACACGCCCTTTTCTTTTATGCTGGAAGCAAGTTCTTTCAAGGATTCTTCGTCAAAGTGTTTTCTCGGTTGCGTTGGGTCAGGCTTTATTTTTTCGAGTTCAATTTCTTTTACCTTGAAAATTATTTTTTCCGTGAGCAAATCTTCTATGTAATCTTTTTCGTATCTTGTTTTGAAATTTTTCGGGAGCCCTTTCTTTTTATCGTTCTGCACGTTTCAATACCTCCTCCGTAATTTTCAAATAGGATTCCGCGCCCGTCGAATTCGGGGAAAACGCGAAGATGTCGGATTGATACGCCGGGCTTTCTTCGAGCCTGATGTTCCGGTGAATCGCCTCTTTGAAAACGAGGTCTCCGAACATCGCCTTTATTTCGTTTACCGCATCTCTTGCAAGCACCGTTCGAGGGTCGAACATCGTGACGATCACGCCTAAAATGGAAAGGTTTTCGTTGAACGTTTCTTTCACGCTTTTGAACGTGTCCAAAAAGTCCTGCACTCCTTCCAGCGCCCAGGGGGACGGCGTGATGGGGATTATCACCCTGTCGGACGCAACGAGTGCGTTCACGGTGAGAAGCCCCAAAGACGGCGGAGTGTCGATTACAACAAAGTCAAACAGATTTCTTACGTCGGAAAGCGCTTTTTTGAGTTTCAACGGTGCGTCGATTTCGCCCGCAAGCATTCTCTCCACTTTTGCGAGGCGGATTGTGGACGGCGCGGCAAAGAGGTTTTCCCTCTCCGTTTCTTTAATCACGTTTTTTAGGGGGAAATTTTTCTCCGTGAACACGGGCAGTATGGAATCCTCCGTCTCTTCCGGCGCGAAAAACACGGAGGTTGCGTTGCACTGAGGGTCCGCATCGATAAGGAGTGTTCTCTTTCCTTTCAGCGCAAGCCCCGCCGCGAGGTTCACCGATGTTGTCGTTTTGCCTACTCCCCCTTTTTGGTTTGCAACGGTTATTATCATCTCATATCTCCTTTAACTCTATTTCGAATTTTCCGTCTTTTACTTTGATTATCGCATAACTTTTGCGCGAACCGCCTTTGGGGAATGTTACGGAGCCGGGGTTTAGGTGGACGGAATTTTCGAACTTTTCTATCACCGGAATGTGCGTGTGCCCACTGATTACGATATCCGCTTTTACTTTTTCCCCGAACTCTTTGAAACTTTCGATTTTGTGCCCGTGCGTTATTGCGATGAACACACCTTCTGCGTATACGTAAGAGAAATCGGAAAGCATCGGGTATTTGATTATCATCTGGTCGACTTCGGAATCGCAATTTCCTTTTGCGAAAATAATTCTTTTAGGGAAGTTGTTCAAAAGTTCCGCAACCTTTGCCGGGTTATAACTTTCCGGGATCGGGTTTCTCGGCCCGTGGTAAAGCACGTCCCCTGCGCATATTGCAAGGTCGATATTCTCGGAAATAAGTTTGCCGAGTGCGTTTTTAACATCTTCAAAAGAACCGTGTAAGTCGGAAATTACTCCTATCTTCATATCATCACCTCTTTCATATTTTACGGAAAATTGCGCGAATAAAAAGTGCAAACCGTTCGAATGAACTTTCTGCACGGCAACCGGTTAACGTGAAATTCCTGCAGAGGTTCATAATACGGTGTCTCGCAAGGGAGTTCGGAACCGCAAACTACAATTTTACGAAAAGTTTTGGAAACCTGTTTTCCGTAAATCCGTGCGGAAATTTCCGCATTTTGCTTAAATACTCGGAATGTATTTTACATAAACGCTATTTTTAACATAAAAAACCTTTGAAATACACATAAACACTGCAATACTCTGCCTATGCCGTAGGACACGCGTAAACGGGCAAAATGAGCGAATTTTAGTTCGGGGGTATATTTACACCGAAATCATCGATTTTTGCTTCTAAAATGCAAATGAACGCTATGTTTTTTGTCAGTGTTTATCAAGGTTTCTTATGGGTGGCACGAAAGAATGCGGGTTTTTCGAATTATGAGTTTAAAAGTTATAATTGAAGAAACCCTCTGTTTAAGCCAAAATGCTTTTTCCGATTTTCCAAAGGCAAAAGTGAAATTTCAAAAAACGCCTCTCAAACCGCATAAGTTCGTAAAACAACAGTATTTATCACGCTTCTTTACCTAAACTGTCCGCTTAGTATTATGCACCAGGAGGACATTTTTCCCCGTTGTCCTGAGGTGTCCCGCTTTTGTCACCCTGAAATGTATTGACTCAGAGTCTTAAATCGAGGGAACACATTTCCCTCGAAACCCCTATTAAGAAACAAAAGACGAGATTCCGGATCAAGTCCGGAATGTACTGTGTTGTGTCAATACCCCTCAAAAAAAAAGTTTAACTCTTTTCATAAACCTCCTAAATAG
>JAGHAO010000151.1 GCA_021161495.1 Caldisericaceae bacterium
ATACCGTATGGTGGATAAAACCGTTGCTTCGTCTCTTCCCGCAGGTTCCGTTGCCGCATTAAATTTTGCACAACTTATATATCAGGTTCCGCTTGGCCTCCTTGCAACCCCTATCGCGGTTTCGGTTTACCCTACTCTTTCTTCTTTAGTTGTTGAAAAAAAAGAAAAGGAATATGCGGAGGTGCTCAAAAAAACTCTGTCTTTGTTGATATTTATAATGGTTCCCCTTTCAGTGGTTTTTATCGTATATTCCGTTCCTATTGTAAAGATTCTTTACCAGCACGGAGCTTTTACGAGCAGTGCAACTTCTCTTACCGCTTTTGCTGTATCGATGTATTCCATAGGTATTTTTACGCTTTCTGCGAATGGGCTTTTTCAAAGAGTATTCTTTTCTTTTAAAGATACGAAAACGCCGCTTTATATCACCATATTCGTTGTCATATTCAACATAGCGGGTGATGTTCTCCTCTCTAAAATTTGGGGCATCGGAGGGATCGGCCTTGCAACGGCGCTGTCATCAATAATTGCATTCTTTGCATATTTGTTTTTCATCCGCAGGAAGAGGCTTATTAAAAACTTTTCCTATAAGTTTTTGGCAAAGGAGGGCGCCAAAGCGGGAATTGCCTCTCTTTTCGTTTTTCTCACAGCCGTTTTATTCAAAAACTACCTTTCGTTATCCTCGTCTTTTCTCACCCTAATTGTCCGGTTTGCATTCGTTGCTGCCGTACTTGCGGCGGTGTATCTGTTAATTGCTTTTGCATCCAAATCTTTCGGATTTGTTGTTTTCAAATTCTACGTGAAAAAATTGTTAAACAAAATATAATTTTTCATTTCTCATCTTTGTATTACAATATTTTATGGAACGGAAAGGAGGCGTTATGAAAGGCATTGTTTTGGCAGGAGGTGTCGGCACACGGCTTTGGCCGCTTTCGAGAAAAAAGTGCTCCAAGCGATTTTTGAAGATTGTAAAAAAGGGCCGGTATGACATATAGTAAAGAAATTATCCGGAGTAGGGCGCCACTGAGAGTTAGTTTTGCAGGTGGGGGTACCGATGTTTCCCCCTACTCTGAGGAGAAGGGCGGTGCGGTGCTCAATGCCACAATCAACAGATATGCATATGCAACGATTATTCCGAGGGATGGCAAAGACATTGAAATTGCAAGTTTGGATTATGATGTAACTTTAAAATATACCATAGACAAAGAAATTGCATTTGATGGCCAACTAGATCTCATTAAGGGTATAATAAACAAGTTTAGAAAAAAATACGGCTTAAAAGAAGGCTTTAGAATTTTTATCCATAGCGATGCTCCTCCGGGGTCCGGATTAGGGTCCTCCTCAACCGTTGCTGTGGCAACGATATCCGCATTTGCCGAATTACTAAGAATTCCTTTAACTCCGTATGATCTTGCCGAACTTGCATACGACATTGAAAGAATAGACGTAGGAATAAAAGGTGGCAAGCAAGATCAATATGCATCGGCTTTCGGAGGAGTTAATTTTATAGAATTTAACAAGAATAAAGTGATAGTAAACCCTTTGCGTATTAGAGAATCTACCTTAAATGAACTGGAATACAGTTTGGTTCTTGGTTACATAGGCTCGACTCGCTCTTCCGGAAAAATTATAGAGAGGCAAGTGAATAATTATAAGAAGAACAAGCAAGAAACATCACTTGCAATGGATAACATAAAGGATCTTGCGTATAAGATGAAAGACGCTCTCCTCCGCGGTGAATTGAAACATTTCGGAGAGTTGTTGCATAATGAATGGCAGGAAAAGAAAAAGATGGCAAAAGGAATTTCTAATGAGAGAATTGATAAGATATACGAAGAAGCTCTCAAAGCGGGAGCAATTGGCGGAAAGGTTTCCGGTGCAGGCGGAGGGGGATTTATGTTCTTCTATACGAATTTTGACAAAAAAGTGGATGTGGTGAGAAGGTTGAAGCAAATGCGTGTTCAGATATTGCCGTTTAGTTTTGTAAATACGGGGGCAACCGTATGGAGGTTAAGAAATGTATAAAGAAGAGAACATCTTGAATAAAGGGATTGCCCAACATATAGATATCGCAAAGAAAATTCTTTCCGCTTGCGAAAAGGATCTGTTGTCGCTCTCGCAAATTTGTGCACGTTCACTTTCTGAAGGAGGAAAAATATTACTCTTTGGCAACGGAGGTTCTGCGGCACAGGCAGAGCACATTGCGGGAGAACTTGTCGGGAAATTTTACAAAGTGCGTAAACCTTTACCCGCTATTGCCTTGACGACAAGTTCCGTGGTGATTACTGCCACAGCAAATGATACAAATTTTGATAAGATATTTTCGCGCCAAATTGGAGCACTCGGAAAAAAAGGTGATGTTGCGATAGGTCTTTCAACAAGCGGAAATTCAAAAAATGTTATCGAGGGCATTAAAAAAGCGAATGAGATGGGCATATATACCGTTGCTTTTACCGGAGAAACGGGTGGAGCGCTGAAAGGTGTGGCTAATATGTGCATACGAGTTCCCTCGAAAGATACTCCTCGGATTCAGGAAATGCACATCCTTTTGGGTCACCTTCTTTGCGAAATCATAGAGGAGGATTGTACGTAGTGCAAGCGGTGATACTTGCCGGGGGGTTGGGAACCCGTGTGAGAAATATTACGGAAGACAAAATCCCCAAAGTGATGTTGCCCATAAACGGCAAGCCTTTCCTTCTGTATATCTTGGATTATCTCAAAACGCAAAACATAAAAAATGTTGTATTATGTGTAGGTTTTAAGAAAGAAATAATTAAGGACTATTTCCGGGACGGAAGAAAATACGGATTGAATCTTTTTTATAGCGAGGAGAAAACCCCGCTTGGCACCGCCGGTGCATTAAAGAATGCAGAGCGGTTTATATCAAGCGACAGATTCTTACTTTTAAACGGAGACACTCTGTTTAAAATAAATTTGGACGAACTTCTCCGGTTTCATAATTCAAAAAAGGCTAAAATTAGCGTTGCCCTCAAATATTTGCAAAACACGCAAAGATACGGAAGAGTCGAGATAAACTCCGACAATGCGATAATCCAATTTATCGAAAAAGGTATCCGAAAGCAGGGGATAATTAACGGCGGTTTATATCTTATGGAAAGGGATGTATTGAGTTTGATTGAAAAATTCCCGAGTTCGTTGGAAAAGGATGTTTTGCCTATGTTAATCAATAAAGGATTGTATGGTAAAGTGTTCGACGAGTATTTTATAGATATCGGTGTTCCGGAGGATTATGAAAGAGCAAAGAGAGAGCTCGGATAAAAAGAAAATCACGATATTTTTGGATAGAGACGGCGTGATAAACGAGAAAGCGCCGGAAGGCGATTATATTAAATCTCCGGAAGAATTAAAATTAATCGAAGGGGCTGCAGAAGCCATAAAGTATTTCAACGACAAAGGCTTCCTTGTAATAATAATTACAAATCAGAGAGGCATTGGCAAGGGAGTAATGACAAAAGAAGATTTTGAAAAAGTAATGAATAAGTTGAGAAAGGAACTTGCCAAGAAGGGCGCACATATTGATGCTTATTATTATTGTCCCGATACGGACGAAAATTCGCCTTGTAGGAAGCCGAATATCGGTATGTTTTTGCAAGCAAAAAAAGATTTTCCCGAAATAAATTTTAGGAATTCCTTTGTAATAGGCGATTCGCTGAAAGATATAAAGGCAGGAAAAAAGATTGGAGCAAAGACGATCTTGCTATGTAAAAAGATCTCTGCTAATATTGAAAGTGATTATACGGCAGAATGCTTATCCGAAATAATCCGGAAATTTGAAAAATATGAAAGTTAAAAAGATATTTTAAGGAGGCGTTATGAAAGGCATAGTTTTGGCAGGAGGTACAGGTTCGAGATTGTTTCCTTTAACAAAGGTAACAAACAAACATTTACTACCAGTCGGCAGATATCCGATGATTTTTTATCCGATATACAGGTTAAAACAGGCAGGAATAGAAGAGATTTTAATAGTTACTGGAAGAGACCACATGGGTGATGTGATGGAACTTTTAGGTAGTGGTAGAGATTATAATGTTGAATTTACCTATAAAGTTCAGGATCAAGCAGGTGGTATTGCAGAAGCGCTTGGGCTTGCTAAAAATTTTGTAAACGGAGATAGATGTGTTGTGATTTTAGGCGATAACATTTTTGAAGACAATATCACTCCTTATGTGAACTCTTTCAAGTCTCAGAAAAATGGAGCGAAAGTATTATTAAAAGAAATCCCGGATCCTACGCGTTTCGGAGTGCCGGAACTGAAAGATAACAAAATCCTCTTCATAGAAGAAAAGCCCAAACATCCTAAAACGAACTATGCGGTTACAGGAATTTATATGTATGATTCAGAAGTTTTTGACATTGTAAAAACATTAAAGCCTTCAGGCAGAGGAGAGCTCGAAATAACCGATGTTAACAATGCTTATATAAAGATGGGTGCTTTGACTTATGATGTCTTAAAAGGATGGTGGACGGATGCAGGCACCCCTAAGTCGCTTTTAAAGGCAAATGAGCTTGCGAAAGATATTGTTTTGGATTTCGGGGCATAAATATGAAAAAATATGAAATTAAAAAGACTTCCATCGAAGGGCTTTTTATTATCGAAACAAAAGTATTTGAGGATCACAGAGGATTTTTCATAGAGACTTATAATGCAAGAGATCTTAAAAAACTTGGTCTGAATGTGGATTTTGTTCAAGATAATCACTCTCGTTCGAGAAAAGGTGTTTTAAGGGGTTTGCACCTCCAATTAAAACATCCGCAGGGGAAATTAGTTAGAGTGACAAGAGGAAAAGTTTTTGATGTAGCAGTAGATTTAAGGAAAAATTCAAAAACGTTTGGCAAATGGTTTGGAGTGGAACTTTCCGATAAAAATCACCTGCAGTTTTACATACCGCCGGGGTTTGCCCACGGGTTTTTAGCCCTTGAGGATGAAACGGATTTCCTATATAAGTGTACGGATTTTTATTATCCTGAATACGAAAGCGGAATCATCTGGAATGATCCTACGATAAACATCCGATGGCCGCTTGACAGAATAAACAAACTTATTATATCCGATAAAGATAAAAAATTGCCTATGTTTAAGGAAGTGGTGAAATATCTATGATAATTTCCAACTACACTTTTTCTTTTGTTATTATGAAAAACAAAGTGATACATCAGTTCCGGCTGTGTCGTTGTGCCTTTTCCTTCATCGTCCCGAACTCGATTCGGAACTTCTCTTCATGTTTTCTACGGCACTTTAATTCTTTATACTATTACAACGAGGAAATCCTATGAAAATCGTTTTGCTTGGTAGCAACGGCCAGTTAGGCCGGGAATTTAAACAATTTTTAAAAGATAAAGTAGAGCTATTTTCATTTACTCACAAAGAATTAGATGTTCTTAATTTAAATTCACTAAAAAGGAACTTTCGGAAGATACACCCGGATGTAGTTATAAACTGCGCTGCATACACCAAAGTTGACAAGGCAGAAGAAGAGCAAGACTTAGCTTACAAAGTAAATACAATTGGTCCTAAGAATACTTCGTATGCTGCTTACAAAGTTAAGGCAAAAGTTGTGTATTTTAGCACTGATTACGTTTTCGACGGGAGAAAAGGTACACCGTATACGGAGTTTGATTCTCCGAATCCACTCTCGGTTTACGGCAAGTCCAAACTATTTGGTGAATATTTTACAAAAGAATTTAATCCGAATCATCTTATTTTAAGAATCTCTTGGCTTTACGGCATTCACGGAAACAATTTCGTGAAAACAATTATTAAATTATCAAGAAAGAATAAAGCCTTAAATATAGTTAACGACCAATGCGGAACACCCACTTATGCATCGGATGTAGTGCATCAAACGTGGAGATTGTTAGAAAATGACCGAGTTGGCTTATACCATTGTTCAAATGATGGCGAAACAACATGGTTTGAATTTGCAAAAGAGATTATCTCTAACTTAAATCTAAAATCAGAAATACTTCCGATAAAAACGGAAGACTATCCAACTATGACAGAAAGACCACATTATTCTGTACTCGAAAATTATTTGCTCAAATTAGAAGGTTTAAATATAATGAGAAAATGGAGTGAGGGACTGAAAGATTTCATTGTCAAGTACAAGAATGAATTGTTAAATGAATGATGCAGATATAGGA
>JAGHAO010000199.1 GCA_021161495.1 Caldisericaceae bacterium
AGATTTTACATCCGGGATCGTCTTTCCCAAAATAGGGCTAAACGAAATTCCAACAAATGCAATGCAAAGTAATATTGAAATTATTATTTTCTTTTTCATCTCTGCCTCCTTAACCGCCGTAAATAATCGTAACAGTTCTGGTTTTAGGATCCCATTCAACCGTTGCACCGAACGCTTCCATTATAAATCTTATAGGAACATACGTTCTGTTATGAATAATAACAGGAACAACCTTCGGGTTATTGGGATCGATTTTTCTCGGTATACCGTTCACGTACGCCGTATTTTTACCGATGTAAAGTTCCACTTTGTCTCCGTTCAGCGTTATTGTTACTTTTCTTGTGGCAGGATCCCATTCCACATCGGCACCCACTGCCTCAGTCACAAAACGAATAGGAACAAGCGTTCTGTTATTCTTGATTATCGGGGGAACGTCAGTGGAAACAAATTTACCGTTTACAAGCATTCCTTTTTGGTCTATCACCATCTTGACAACCGTTCTCCCTTTTTGGTCGTAAATGTACAATCCGCCGGACTCGGTTGCAACATATATCGCACCGCTCTTTTTGTAAATAAAATCCGGGCTGAATACTGTTTTAAACACATATCTGTTATCTTTGTTGCCATTAATATTCGTCCACATATTTCCGGAGTCAAAGCTTAAATAAACCCCGTCCCAGGAACCTGCGAGAATCATATGGTCCTTATCAAAATTCGGCGAAAGAGCAACTCCGTCGTCCCACATATGGTATTTGAGGAGCGCATCCGAAATGTTCGTAAATGTACTCCCTCCGTTGGTGGAAAGGAAAAGCCCGGCGCCCATCGTTCCCACCACAAGGGTCTGGTCCGTATCAAAATCCTTAGAAACCGAAATATCGGCTATTGAATACTTAGGTATCTGCTTTGCTCCGATTTGAACCCAGGTTTTACCACCGTTTGTTGTTTCGTAAACATCGCCACCGTTTGTTCCTATAAAAACCGCATCTTTTACGCCGGAAATAGCCGTAATATCCGTATCAAATTTAAATATTCCGTTATTTGCTTCCGTGAATGTTTTCCCTCCGTCGTTGGAAACAAACATTCCTTTATCACCGGTTCCGACATATATAGTGTTTCCTGTTCCGAAGATTACATTTATATAATCAGAATCAAAATTTACCTTTGTAAACGTTTTCCCTCCGTCTTCCGTTTCGAAGATTCCTTCTCCGCCTGTCCCCACGAAATAAGTTTCGGAGTTTCCGTAAACCGAAGTTACCTTTATATCTTCCGGAAAAGAGGAAACATTTTGAAATGTTTTGCCTTTATCAGAAGAGACATACAAACCGTTCCACTTTGTTCCGACAAATACGGTTCCGTCGGAATCATAATTTGTGGAGAAATTGATGGTAGTAACATCGGCCGATGTTATCCCGTAGTCAGATTTAACCAAACTATCGTCTTTTGCAACAAACACGCCGTTCCCTATCGTCCCAACCAATATTTCACCGTTTTGAGAGACAGCAACAGCACTCGGAATAACACCGTCTTTTTGAGCAATTTTGCTCCAGCCTCTGCCATTATTGTTAGTAAAAATCCCGTTTTTCACCGTTGCAACAATCAGGCTCCCATCATTAAGCACTGCATCGTTAATTTTATAACCTTTCAATTCATGATCAAAATCGCCTTTATTTCCGATAAAAACACCATCGTAAAAAGTCGTTATACAAAGCAAGCCGGAAGGAGAGAACAAAATCTTTGACACAGGACTTTCCGTAAGATCATCCGCAATTACGGTTTTATTTTGCCCGTCCGAATCAACCGAATATACGGTTCCACGTTCACAACCGACATACACTTTTCCCTTTGTTGCATATATTGCCGTCGCAGTAGGATCGGAAAATCTTGCGATAGTAGTCCATAATTCTTCGCTTTTCTTCCATTTCATCAAAAGCCCGTCAAAGGAAAGCGCATAAAAGTTTCCGTTTTCGTCTTCAGTGAGTCCGATAATGTAGCTCGACTCGAGCCCCATATTGAAAAACTGCCAATGGTTACCCTTATCCCTGCTTAAAAACACACCGTCTTTTGTCCCCAAAAAAATACCGCCTTTTTTGAAATACTTCGAAATTAAAAGCGTATTAGCACCCTCGGAGAAAGTAAAAGGCAACTTCTCCCAATTTTTACAGTCTGTGCTTCTAAAAATTGCGGCATCCGTCGCAACATAAACGGTATCACCGCTAACACCGATCGAAGTTACCACGCCACCTGTTATACCTTTGGGGTTTCTCCAAGTCACGTCTCCGTCATCAGCATACGTCCTGTTTCCAAAAACCGGCAGTACGGAAAAAACAAGAGCAAGCACAAGTAAGACTACAATAAATTTCTTCTTCATCTTTCACCTCCTATCTCAAGCTCACCATTATATACTAATTCGGCTTTTCCCGAAAGAAACATTTTTTCTTTCTTGAATGTGACATACAGGTCTCCGCCTCTCATTTTTACGAGGATTTTGTCTCTTTTTAAAAACTCTCTTGCAACGAATGCAGACGAAACCGCACCGGTTCCGCAGGCAAGAGTTTCAGCCCATACACCTCGCTCAAATGTTCTTACCTTTACAAAATCTCCTTCTATTTCAACATAATCAACATTTATCCCCTTAGGGAAAAGAGAAAAATTTCTTGCGACTTTCAGTGCGGAATTTATATCAATACCGTATATACTATCAACTATGGAAACAGCATGCGGCTCACCGGGAGAAACAATTACATATTTTCTGTTAAACAAGAAGATTTCTTTTCTAAGCACATTTTCAGGCGGGTTCACGAAATTACTCAAGGTTGCATTCCACCCATATCAACAGTATAAAGCCCGTCCCGGAAAGAAACAACACGAATGCCGGAAAGAGTTTCAATGGAAAATCTGTCTTTTTTGTATTTCTTCCTGAGATATGCGGCTACGCATCGAATTCCGTTTCCGCACATTGTTGCCTCACTTCCGTCAGGCTCACAAACACGCATCTTCACATCCGCAACATCCGAACTTTCTACGTAAAGAAGATCATCGGCACCAATAGAGAAACGCCTTTTACAGAGCTTTTTGGAATACACCAAGGGATCTTCGAGAGGAAACTCCCTACCGTCTATAATTATAAAATCATTACCGGCTCCCTGATATTTAGAGAACTTGATTATCTTTTTTTCTGACAACCCTACCACCTACCATTTGGAGTTTTTTTTCTATTTTCTCATATCCCCTGTCTACATGATAGATATTCATTACCCTTGAAGTACCTCTCGCAGCAAGCGCCGCAGTAATCAAAGAAGCACCTCCCCTTAAATCGACTGCGGACACATTTGCCGCAGTAAGTTCTTTTACTCCTTTAATAAATGCAACATTGTTTTCCACTTTTATATCGGCACCCATTTTTCTTAATTCTTTTGCCGCTCTGAATCTGTTTTCAAAAATCGTTTCCGTAATCACGCTACTTCCTTCTGCAACGGAAAGTAATGCCATCATTTGTGGCTGTGCATCGGTAGGGAATCCCGGATAAGGAAGGGTTTTGATATTGACCGCCTTTAAATCCCCGTTCGCCCTGACTCGCAGAGAGTCTTCATTCAGTATCTCAATATTTGCTCCGGATTCTTTTAATTTCATAGTTACAGGCTCGAAATCGTGCATATGAACATTTTTAACGGTAAGATCTCCGGATGTTATCGCACCCATTATCAAAAATGTAGCTGCTTCTATCCTATCGGGTATAATATCAAAATCAGCAGGTTTCAAACTTTTGACGCCTTTTATCTTTATTATACCGGAGCCATTCATCTTAATATCAGCCCCAAGTTTATTGAGGAACTCAACGAGATTTTTTATCTCCGGTTCACGCGCAGCATTCTCTATAACCGTATCCCCTTCCGCAAGAACGGACGCAATAATTATATTCTCCGTTGCTCCCACACTGGGAAAATCCAGATATATGGAATCTCCTCTCAGTTTGTCCGTTTCGCCTATAAGGTATCCTTCTTCCCATCGCACCTTTACACCTAATTGTTTCAAACCTTTTAAGTGTAAATCAATCGGGCGTGTTCCTATGTTACATCCTCCAAGAGACGGGAGAAGAGCCCTGCCGTTTCTTCCAATCAGAGCACCGAGTAATGTTTGGGTTCCCCTGAGGCTATGTTTTTCACTCTGTACGACCTGTGAGGATATTTCACCCCTCGTATCAAGCATTACTCCGTGATCCGTATATTCAACCCCCACGCCGATTTCTTTGAGGATTTCGATAAAATGCTCCACGTCGAGAATACGTGGAATATTTCCTATGTGCATTTTTCCCTTTGCAAGCAGCGCAGCGGACAAAACCGGAAAAGTAGCATTTTTTGCCCCGGAAATTTTTACTTCTCCTTTTAAGGGAACTCCCCCTTCGATTTCAAGATATTCCATAGGTCTATTCTCCTTTCAACAAATATCGTTCGACAATACCGGCAATTCTTTCACCTGCATTTCCGTCACCGAACGGATTTTCACCATTTGCCATTTTATCATAATTGTTTTTATTTTCTATCAAGTTCTCCGCTTCAAAAATAATCTTTTCCGTATCGGTACCCACAATTTTCACGACTCCCGCTTCAACTGCCTCGGGCCGTTCCGTTACGGAGCGAAGTAAAAGTACGGGTTTACCGAGTGAGGGTGCCTCTTCCTGAATTCCACCGGAGTCGGTAAGAACAAACATACTCTTTGAAAGCATATAAAGAAACTCGTTATACTCCACAGGTTCAATTAACGCTACATTTCTATTGTTTTCTAATATTCTTTTTACCGTTTCCCGCACAGTGGGATTTCTATGAACAGAGAAAACAATTTTAATCTTCCCTTCGTATTTCTTCGTAATCTTATTTATTGCATCACAGATATTCTCCATTGGCTTTCCCCAATTTTCTCTTCTGTGCGCAGTAACAAGTATAAACGGATCGTTCTCAAAAGGAAAATCCATTCTTTTATTTTCCATTCTTTTTACTATTTCTTTTACGGCATCGACAACCGTGTTGCCGGTAACAAACACCGAATCTTTATTTATTCCTTCCCTTATGAGATTCTCCTTGGAACGCTCGGTCGGAGCAAAATGCAAATCCGAAATTCTATCCGTAAGCTGACGATTTATTTCCTCAGGATAAGGAAAATACTTATCGTAAGTCCTTAAACCGGCTTCCACATGCCCAATCGGGATTCTTTCATAAAAGGAGGCAAGTGCGGCGGAAAAAGTCGTGGTGGTGTCTCCGTGAACAAGAACAAGATCCGGTTTTTCTTCTTCGAAGATCTTTTTCAAACCGTTCAAAACTTTCACCGTTATTTTAGTAAGTGTTTGCCTGTCCTCCATAACATTCAGATTGTAATCCACCGTTATGCCGAAAAGGTCTATCACCTGTTTCAGCATTTCCTGATGCTGACTGGTAATAACAACTTTTGTTTCCATATTACCACGCCGTTTCAAGGCTTCGTAAACAGGATACATTTTTATCCCTTCGGGGCGCGTGCCGAATATAAGAAACACCTTTTTCATTTTACACCCACAAAAGCGATGTATAATCCCAAAACGGAAAGGGTTGTAGTAAGAACATAGTAAAATATTGCAATTTTCCGCTGAGACCATCCTTTTTTAAGTAATTTATAGTGGATGTGATCCGTATCGTAATGGAAAGGAGAAACATCTTCTTTTGCTCTTCTTAAAATCGAAGTGAAAACCTCCGTGATCGGAATTCCCAGAGTAAAGAGCGGTACCGCCATTATAAAGAGGGTTGCCGTTTTATACGCACCGATTACGGATATTGTAGCAAGCAAAAAGCCAAGCAGCTCCGCACCCGAATCTCCGAGAAAAACACGCGCAGGATGAAAATTGTATATAAGAAAAGCGATGAGAGACCCGCTAATTGCAAGCAGAAGAAGTGCTATCGCAATGTCACCCTTGTATAAGGCAACAAATGTCAAGGTTAATGAAGAGATCGCAGCGACACCCGATGCGAGACCGTCCAATCCGTCGATAAAATTCAACGCATTTGTTATGCCAACTATCCAAATCAGAGTGAAGAGTATGCCCCACCATCCGAGATAAACTATTTTGTGAGTAAACGGATTAGTTACAAAGTCAAACTTTATTCCGAAAAGGATAACAACAGCAGCGGCAGAGAATTGTATAAGAAATTTTTTTGCAACAGACAGGTGGAATTTGTCGTCCAGAGACATGCCGAAGAAAATTATTGATGCGCCTATTATAAGCCCTATCATCTTACTGCTAAAGTTGCCGAGAGTGAGAAATACGACAAGCAATGAAAGATAGATTGCAAAACCTCCACTCCTCGGAACAGGAACTTTATGAATTTTTTCTCTGCCTTGTTCATCCTTTGGTCTGTCAATGATTCCAAACCGTCTTCCAAAACTTATGGCGAGCGGAGTAAAAAAAGAGGAAAGGAAAAAACCGAACAAAAAGTATAACTCGAGTAATACGGACTTATTCTTTATTATATTGATAATCGTTCTCATTTTGTTCCGAAAAGCCTATCCCCCGCATCACCTAACCCGGGGACAATATACCCGTGAGAATTTAATTTCTCATCTATCGATATTGTATAGATAGGGATATCTGGATATTCCTTCGACAAGTTTTCAAGCCCCTCAGGAGCGGATATAAGACACACAAAGACGATATCTTCTGCTCCTTTATCTTTAATTACTTCGATAGCTTTTATTGCAGAGCCTCCCGTTGCAAGCATAGGATCCACCAAAAAAACTTTATATTCGCTGATATTGTTCGGCAGTTTGCAGTAATATTCCACGGGTTTTAATGTTTCAGGATCTCTATATAAACCGATATGGCCTACCTTTGCAGTAGGTATAAGGTCAATAATTCCCTCAGCCATTATTATGCCGGCACGCAGGATAGGAATAATCGCAATTTCATCTCTTAAGAGTTTTCCGTAGGTTTTACCTATCGGTGTTTCTATTTCAACATCTTTTAATTTCATACTTCTCGATATTTCATAAACCATAAGAGCGGAAACTTCTTTTACAAGTTCTCTGAACTCCTTCGTCGTGGTGTTTTTATCTCTCATTAACGTAAGTTTGTGCTGAATGAGAGGATGCTCTATTAAGTGAACATTCTTTTCCACTATGAACCTCCTCATTTTAAATAACTTAAACCGGGATATAAAGGATATTTATCCGTAAGTTCCTTTACCCCGTCTCTAACAACTTCAAGTTCCTTTTCGTCATCCTTATGAGTGATTGCCCTGTCGATAAGTTCGGCAACAATTTCCATATCATCTTCTTTCATTCCTCTTGTTGTAAGCGCAGGTGTTCCCAGTCTCAAACCACTTGCTTTCATAGGTGGCAGCGGGTCAAACGGAATTGCTTCTTTGTTCGTGGTAATCCCGACAGAGTCAAGAAGTTTCTCTGCCTTTCTTCCGGTAATATTCTTGGCTCTTAAATCAATGATCAAAAGATGGTTATCCGTTCCGCCCGTAATAAGCCTGTATCCTCTGTCTGAAAGTGCTTTTGCAAGTGCTTTTGCGTTCTTCACGACTTGTTTTTGATACTCCGCAAAATCAGGCTGCATCGCAAGTTTAAGCGCAACGGCTTTTGCGGCAATTATATGCTCCAATGGCCCGCCTTGTGTGCCCGGGAATATTGCTTTGTTAATAAGTTTTTTATATTTTTCTTTAAAAAGAATCATCCCGCCTCTGGGGCCTCTCAATGTTTTGTGCGTGGTTGTCGTAACAAAATCGGCAACCGGAACAGGAGACGGATGAACTTTTGTAGCAACGAGGCCTGCGATATGCGCAATATCCACCATCAGGTATGCACCGACCATATCCGCAATTTCTCTGAATTTTCGGAAATCTATGATTCTGGGATACGCACTCGCTCCCGCAACAATGACTTTCGGTTTGTATTTTTTTGCAAGATCCTCAACCTGATTAAAATCTATAAGTTCCGTATCTTTATCCACTCCGTAATGAACCGCATTGAAATATTTTCCGGAAATGTTTACCGTGCTTCCATGACTCAAATGCCCGCCCGCATTCAAATCCATACCGAGAAGTGTATCTCCCGGTTGCATAACGGCAAAATATACTCCGAAATTCGCCTGAGTTCCGGAATGCGGCTGAACATTCGCTCCCTCCGCACCGAAAAGTGCTTTCGCCCTTCAATTGCAAGGTTTTCCACAACATCAACGTATTCACAACCTCCATAATATCTTTTACCCGGATAACCTTCCGCATATTTATTTGTCAAGACGGAGCCTTGTGCTTCAAGAATGGGTTCTTTAACAAAGTTCTCCGACGCTATCAGTTCAAGTCTGTTTCTTTGCCTGTTTAATTCTTTTTCCATTGCTTCCGCAACTTCGGTATCAACTTCGTAAATCCTCATATTTAAGCCTCCCTTCGGACTCTCTATAGTATTTATATACATCTTTTGATAAAAATCAATATTGCTCAATGTTGTAAAACTTCAAAAACTCCTTTTTCATACTGTCTTTAATCCCAAAGATATCCGCAATGGCATCCAACGAAAAAACATCGTCCTTACTCAAAACTCCCTTGAGTTCTCCTCCTTTCAGTAAAAATATAATTTCGCCCAAATATCTTGCGGCATTTAAATTATGAGTGGCAATAAGCACGATTCGCTTACGGGAGAGGATTTTAAGCATATCCGCAATTTCTATTTTGTATCGCGGATCCAGAAAATTGAAAGGTTCGTCAATAAGCACTATTTTCGATCTCTGAACAAATATTCTTCCGAGTAAAACTCTTTTTCGTTCGCCACTGCTCAGAGAGGAGAACTTTTTTTCCATAACGTTCGAAAGATTCAAAGCCCCGATAAGATATTCCTTTTTAAATTCGTCTTCACCGTAAGGAAAACGCCCCCAGCTTAAAACCTCTCTAACCTTTAAGGGAATTTCGGGGATCTCGCTTTCCAGAAAAGCAATTTCACGAGAAATCTCTTTGAGAGAAAATTCCTTCAAATCCTTACCTAAAATTTTAACCGAGCCTCGGTATCCGTTAATATACTTGATTAAAATTTTTAATAGCGTGGTTTTTCCGCTGCCATTCTCTCCCATCAAAACATACAACCCGTTTTTGTTAATTTCAAGCGAAAAATTCTTAATAACATCTCGCTCTCCGCCATAAGAAAAAGAAAGGTTGGCTACCTTAATGTATTCCATTTTTCCTCCGCAAAAACAGATATAAAAAGAAAGGTGCTCCTATTGCCGAAACTATGGTATTAACCGGGATTTCCTGCCCCGGAAGTACGGTTCTTGATACAAGGTCAAACAGCGGAAGCAAAAACAATCCCAATAGAACCGTAATAACAACGAGTTTTTTACGTTCGTCCCCCACAAGCAATCTTCCTATGTGGGGAATAAAAAGCCCCACAAACACAATTGTCCCGGATACCACAACGGAAACCGAGGTAAGAAGTGCCGAGACCGTAAGCATCAATACGGTGAATTTTTTAATATCTATTCCGAGTGAATGAGCGGTAAGGTCGCTCGAAAGATAAATATTCATTTTTTTAGCGTTCGCAAAAAGAATTAAAAATCCGATGACAAGAAAAGGAAACGAAAAATAGAATTGAGAAATGGAAACATTGTTAAAGCCCTTCATGCTCCAAAATGTAGTCTGCAAAAACAAATCCTTTTTGTACAATGCAATGAGATTATTCGCTGCGGAAAAAACATACGAAATTGCAATACCTATGAGAACAATCGCTGCTTTTGAGGATTCTACCCCCAATGAAGAAGAAATTCTTATCAAAAGAAAAATAAGGCAGAGAGCGGAAACAAAAGCAAACAGGGAAGCAAACGAAATCCCGAAAACACTTGCGTTGACTCCCATAAGAATTGCCACTGTAACTCCGAATTCGGCAGCCGAAGACACTCCTAAAAAATAAGGATCGACAAGAGGATTCCTAAATAATGTTTGAAGGGAAAGGCCGGACAGTGCAAGCATTCCCCCGACAGAGGCAGACAAAAGGAACCGCGGAAGCCTTATGTCAAGCACTATTGTACGAATTAAGGAATTTCCTTTGCCGAGAAACACATCGATAATCGAAGAAAGGGGCAGTTTTACCTGCCCCGCACATACGGACCAAAATCCCACAAGAACGATCGAAAACAACAGAAAAATTACGTAAAATAAAAATTTCCGATCGCTATCCATTATTTCCGTAAAGAATACCGTAAAGTTTTACAAGTGCTTGTATTATCCTGGGGCCGGGACGTTCGAAAATATCAGGATCTTCAATGTAAATCCTGTGATTTTTAACCGCGTTTATCGTCTTCCATCCGGGGCGGGATTCAATCTGCTTGATATCACCCCGATAAAGCAAAATAATAACGTCCGGATTTGCTTTTATAATGCTTTCGTCACTCATAACGGGCCAACTGCCTTTTGCATTCTCCGCTATGTTGATTCCGCCCGCTTCTTTAATCAGCGAATCAATGAAAGTATCTTTACCTGCAGACATTTTCGGATTATTCCAAATTTCCACATACACCTTTAAGCGCTTTGACATAGGAATCTTCTCCGTTTTTTTCAAAACAGCGGATTCTTCAGATTTCATTTTGTTAACCAAAGAAACACTTTCCTTCACATTCCCCGTAAGTTCGCCCACGGTAAGTATAAGGTTGTAAATATCGTGAGTCGTCTTAGGATCGCTGGCAAACACGCTTATTCCGAGAGAACGAAGTTTATCTATAACCGACAGCGGAGTGCCCCTTGCAACCAAGACCAAATCCGGGTTAAGCGCAAATATTCTTTCTATGGAAGGGTTGAAAAATCCTCCTACTTTGGGAAGTTTTTTTGCATCTTCCGGATAATCCGAATAATTTGAAACACCCACTATTTTGTTCCGAGCACCTATTCCGAATAAGATTTCCGTTAAATTCGGAGCGAGAGAAACAATGCGTTTGGGCTCCTTATATAAATAAAC
>JAGHAO010000082.1 GCA_021161495.1 Caldisericaceae bacterium
AAATAAATAAAAAAAATAACTCCTTGTTTCTTTTACTCCTCATTATGGACCTGATATTCATTAAGAAGAAGTTAACTACACAATAATAAAAAATGTATAATTTTTAAGGAGGCATTATGAATATTATGAAGAAGAATAGCGTAGTATTCAATGTTTTAATGATTATTTTATTTTTCCGGTTTACATGTCTATACCTGTCTGCCGGAGTTTTAGTGCAGGCGGACCTATCTACCCACATTCCAAATGGTTTTCTTGACAAAAAAAACAATATATTATAGAATTGCTATCATTATTTTTAGGAGGTATTTATGAAGAAGATTTTTTCTTCTGTGTTTCTTTTTATGCTAATTTCCATTAATATTTTTGCAGCAAGGATTACACCTCTTTTAAAGGCTAGTTTAAGTGCAAGAAAAAGAGGGAAAACTCCTCTTGTTAAACTCTCTGCATCTGCAAAACAGGGGGGAATGATACCTATTGTTTTCAAGTACAAAAAGGGATATGCTCCAGCAATAAAAGGGATTCAGACGATAGCTGGAGATGTTGCTACGGCTCTTGTAACGGAAAATGAAATTAAAGAATTGGAAAAAAATGAAAACATCATTACTATAGGTGCGGCGATTATTTTGAACCCCTTGCTTGATATAAGTGTTCCCGCGACAAAAGCGGATATGTTAAGATACGGAAATGCTCCTGTTTATGATGATTCCAGTATTGTGGGGAATGGTGTGGTTATTGGTATTGTTGATACTGGAATAGATTGGTCCATGGATGATTTCAAAGATCCCATTACGGGACAAACGAGAATTGCATTTCTTTGGGATCAAACAAACGATAGTACGGGAACGCATCCTTCCGGTTATACTTACGGTGCAGAATGGGACAGCTCTCAGATCAATACAGGTCAATGCGACGAAGTCGATGATCCTGATGAGGTGTGCCACGGAACGCATGTTGCAGGTATAGCAGCGGGAAACGGAGCTTCAACATGCGCAAATCAGCCTCCATACCGGTATGTGGGGATGGCTCCGAAAGCAACAATTGTTTTTGTTAAAACAAACCTTCAAGATAATGGGATTATTGACGGAGTCAATTATATATTTCAAAAGGCGGCAATATTGGGAATGCCCGCTTCGATCAATCTCTCTTTGGGTGGAAATACAGGACCTCACGACGGGACAACACTAATGGAACAAGCTTTGAATAATTTAACGGGTCCGGGGAAAATAATTGCAGCTGCAGCCGGTAATTCCGGAGCGGATAGTATTCATTCAACGCTTATTGTTCCCAATGGAGAGAACGGAGACATTCATTTTAATACGGAAAGTGCTATGATGGCACTTCTCGGCGGTGTGTTTCCCGGATTTATAGATATATGGCATAGCGGGGATGACACATTTACAATAGAGTTGATAAGCCCGGACACAATGGGAGGTAACGATCCGACGCAGGGAGCCACTGTTTACGGTCCCGTTTCGGCGAATGATTCCGCTGTTGGTTCGACACCGGGGGGATACGGAAGTGTAACGGTTTACGGTGATATGTATGATCCAGATAACGGAATGAACGAGATGGCAATTTTACTCGAGCCTTCGTCACTGGATTTTCTTTTCGGAGGCTATAGCGGTACGTGGGAAATCGTAATTCACAGTATACATTCAACTCTTGATACGGTTCATTTTTGGAGCGCCATAGGATATTCGGCAAGTATGTATGAAAATGTGGATTTTAATATGACAATAGCTGCCCCCGCCACAGCTGACAGTATAATTTCCGTAGCGGCATATGCCACGAAAAAACAGTGGACCGATGAAAATGGTAATACGGAAACTTATTCGGGGTTAACGTCGGGAATGTGGGATCCAACAATTGATGATATTGCAATGTTTTCATCAGCCGGTCCGAGGCGTGACGGTATTATTAAACCGGATATAGCTGCTCCTGGTTTTGGTATCGCTTCAACAAGAGCAACAAATGCCACAATGAACCCTATAACCGGAGGTTCCGATATTGAAAAGGCGACTGTTGAGGATTCTTCTCATATTATTATGCAGGGAACAAGTCAGGCATGCCCACATGTAGCTGGAGCTATAGCACTCATTCTCGAACTCAATCCTAATTTCTCACCGTCTCAAGTTAGAGATCTTCTTACGAACACTGCGGTCGTCGACGGATTTACCGGAGCGGTACCAAATAATAGATGGGGATACGGGAAAATGGATATTTATAGCGCACTTGCTCCGCAACTTGGTATTTATAAAAAAAGTTCTATAAAAAGAATGGAAAATAAACCTCATTTTTATATGAAGGGGGATGTTCTTTATTTAAAGGGCATAGAAAAGAACGTATCAATACATATTTTAAATATGGCAGGCAGAAGGGTAGATACAGGGAAAATCGGAGCAGAGGGTATTTATATTGGAAATCTTTGTAACGGTATCTATTTCGCGAGTGTTGTCTATAAAGGCAAAAATTATAATACGAAATTGACTATAATTCATTAGGAAATCAGAAAAGGGGGACGTTGTTCCCCTTTTTCCCATTTGTACACAATTAATTATTAAACCGAAAGAATCTTGAAAAACGCCTTTAATAATGTTATTGTATTGATGTCCATAAGGAGGAGGTTTATTAAATGGCAAAATGGTGTTTGATTACAGGTGGATCAAAGGGAATTGGTTACGAAT
>JAGHAO010000224.1 GCA_021161495.1 Caldisericaceae bacterium
GAGTTAATACGCCTCAGGGCGACAGGGATGGGAACATCTCAGGGCGACAAAAAAGGTAGCCATTGTTTCTTATCCTGTTTATCATAGTTATAATTACAACCATTTTTAAGAAAAAGGTTAAAAGCAGAGCAAAGATTAATATCGGATCTTTTAGATTATATAGGTATAAGGGGTGGGGATCTTAGGTTAAGTTATGAAGAACAGAAAAGAATCATAAGATTCATCACTCTTTCAATATTCGGTTTGATAGGAGCGGACGGAAAAATTCCGTAAAAGGTATCGTACGTGCGTGTTGTAATTTTTCGAAAATCGTTTTAAAATAAATAAAAGACGGGGATAAAAGTAATGCGTGGACGGAACAGAAATAAAAGAGGTTTTACACTAATTGAGCTCATAATTGTAATTGCTATCCTCGGTATCCTTGCACTTTATGCTCTTCCGAAGTACCAGGAAATAGTTAAAGAGGCAAGAAGTGCCGAAGCAAGAGCACAATTGAGTTCCTTCCGTTCTGCGCTTGGCATTTACTATGCGAAGAACCACGGGGTGTATCCTTCGCGCTTTGCTGTAAAAAGAGGGGATATTTTTGCAGATGGGAGAGTGCCCGAGATAGAAGTTACTAATTCTCGCGGCAAAGTGGTTAGAAGTGCAGCAGTAAAAACTACTCGGGACGGAGATGGCGTTGTTGAACCAAACGAGGTTAACTATAATGGTGGTTGGGTTTATGATGACGGGCACAAGTTAGATCCTAAATACTCCAAGGCGGACGTACGAATTAATTACAAGGCAAGGGATCCGGTTACCGGAAAGCATTGGTACGAGTATTAATATATTTGTTTTGCATTCTTCTCTTTTGAATTATAATTAAGTTATGAAAAACAGAAAAGGACAGGCGCTTCTTGTGGTTATTATCATAATGGCTGTTGTTATGGCTGTTTTTGCAAATAGCCTTACTACGGGAATCCGTTCCCATTCTCTTACCGAAACCGAAGTGTACCAAAGGGAACAGGCATTGTATCTTGCGGAGACGGGTGTGAACCGGATGATTTTCAATATAAATAATGGAGCAACCTATAATGACGGTGATTCAATATCCGGCACGGTTTCCGGAATAGGAAGTTATGAATCGATTTATCATACCCCGGATGATTCCGGATACGGAGGAAGCGCTTATATCGAATCAATCGGAACAGTCGGAGAATTTTCAAGAAAAATTTTTGTTTCCGTGCAAAAAGGCGATGGAAATGAGGCATTTAAATATTGTCTATATACAAGTCAAGGGGGCCGAGACGGCATAAATGATGATTATTTTACAAACAATATACACGGTGTTAACTATCGGTATAATACTCAACCTGATTCTTCAATGCCACATCCCGATATGACTCAATATGGCAGTCATTGGCAAAGAGGTTATTATTTTGTAGGAAGTTCGGCTATCTATCGGCCTTTCGAATGGAATGATAATAATAAAGTGGTATACATTGAAGCGAGAGGAAGCTCTCCCACGACACTTACTGTTGACTTTCAAAATTATTCTTCGATAAAACTGTCACTTGCAACAAATGCCACCAACATTATAATTAAAAACATGAATGGTTCATTTCAATGGAGGCCTGCTGATGAATATGAAGGTTATACATTTCCAATAATCACTCATAGTGGAACAGGGGAAGTTGAATTTGATTTTAACGATTTTGGGAACAATTGGAATGAAACACTCGAATTAACGGGTTTCATATACACTGCCGGACACATTTTTATGAATTATGATGCTACGTTTTGGTGGATTCATATCCCGATTAGCAAAGGTGTAATTTCCGGGGAAGTGATGGAAGGCGATCCCCAAGGCAAATTGGGTGGCGATGACGGAACAAGAACAAACATAAATTATGTGACGACAGATTATTATGCAAATCCACCACCATTTTTCCCTTCGGCAGGAAACGGTAAAGCGAAGGTTTTTCCGGGAAGTTTCAGGGAGGAGTATTAATTATGCAATTGAGAAAAGGGACAACACTAGTCGAGGCGGTTATTGCGATTGCCCTTATGGCTCTTATGGCCCTTTGGGCATTGCATCTCTATTCCAATGCTATGGTTAATGCATCGCAGGCAAACGATATGGAGATTGCGTCTCATCTCGCATCCCAAAAAATAGAATATCTTAAAACGCTTGGCAAGGATGTCCTTGACAATATTAGTACCTCTTCTGTAACAGCGTTTTCGTCTCCTTACGAAAAGTTCGGTTATAAATATATTGTTCCCAATACTGCTCCGAGCGGTAGTGTAAATCCTGATGATAAAAACGGCGAATACATAAAATATATAGAAGTTGAAATATATCTTATGTCGGATACGAGCAAGCCTCTTATAAGAATGGGGTGTAATTTTTTGAGGGATGATGATACGGGGGAGAATTTGGGGCTTTGATATGAAAAAAGGATTTACTATTATTGAAGAGACGGTTGTAATAGCGATTATTGCACTAATCGCAATTCCGGTTGCAACTCTTCTTCGTCAAAGTGTAGAGGTGCAAAAATACGGAAGTGATTTTGTAAAAGGGCAATACTATGCAAACCTTATTATGCAGGATTTTGAAAGGAGAGTAAGACAAGCTTCATCCGGGAGCATAACAATAGCAACGGGGAATCCTTATAGAGTAACTTTTACATATCAGGAGACAGACAAAAACGGCCGAAACCCGTCATCGGTAACCTACAACTATGAAATTGACGATCCGAATACGCCAAACTCGCTATTTTACAGGTGGACGGATAGTAATAGTAAAGAAGTATTTCCTCCCGGTTTAACAAAAGGCATTATAAAAAATTTTGAGATTACGGATAAAAAGGTTGATACAACTCAAGACCCTCCGTATTATATTACAGTGAAAATGGAAACATCGGAAGGAACTATTTTGCAAAAAACGATTTATCTTGTAAACTATTATAAACAACAATGAAAAAGAAGGCTAAAAAGTCGACCGGTATAAGCGTTACCGAAAAGTTTTTGAGGATTGCGGAAATAGAGGCAAGTGAGGGTAATATAACAATTCTTCGCTTGTATGAGTTTCTTTTACCCGATATTTCGAACAAAAGAGAGATAGCTGATTTCGGAAAGACGATAAGAAAACTCAAAGTCCGTTTTTCAGGCTGCATTTCTCCGAATGACAAGGATACAATTTTAAAAGACAAAACTCTTCCTCCGGTCAGAAAGCAGGAAATCTTCAAATTGATAGAATCCGAAATAAAGGATTACGCAATCTTTAACCATGAAAATGTTTCGCTTGGTTTTAATGTAATAGATAAAGCGCAGGATAAAGTAACGATTATTTGGGCGGGGTTAAAAGAAAGTTCATTGATAAATCTTTTGCGTTTCTTTAAGCATATCGGAATTAAAAGAAGAGCGGTAATACCTTCTAATTTTGCAATTGCGCGCTTTATCGGGCAATTTTACGAGACATCTGAAAATTTTGTTATTATGAATATCGATGACTCCGTTACTTCTCTTACATTTGTAAAAGACGGAAAGGTAGTGTTAAATTACAAGCACGACTTAGGCTTCCGGGATGTTGTTAACGGCACGGAAGAAACGAAGAATAACTGGGTGGGAAATGTTTTAACTACAATTACGTTTGTTTCAAGAAACAGGAAGATTCCTATCGATAAAATATTCTTGGTTTCCCAGCAGGGCAGCCCGGAAAAATTGTTGCCGTTCCTTACAGCAAGGATATCTTATCCTGTTATTATTCCGGACTTAAAATCGCTTGTAGGGTTTAAAAATGAAGAAGATTTCCTTAGAGTGCAGAAAACCGGGGGGAGCGAGTTTATTGTGCCGATAGGCCTTGCCCTTCTCTGTGGAAACGGGTTGCAGGATCCTCTATTTTG
Source organism: Caldisericaceae bacterium (assembly GCA_021161495.1). Classification (GTDB taxonomy): domain Bacteria; phylum Caldisericota; class Caldisericia; order Caldisericales; family Caldisericaceae; genus AUK232. The sequence goes on from JAGHAO010000224.1 coordinate 3,885, forward strand.
CGATATTTCTAAACATATCCTTGTGGAAAAGGCATCCGTACGCTTGAAAATTATTACAACGATCATATTGCTTATTATTGTTAACGGTATTGCTGTTTATCTTTATCCGTTTTTTTCGTCTATATTGAAGAACCTTTCCACAAATTTGTCTAATACTGAGAAGAGAATAGAAATAGTTTCAAAGGAAGCCGAGAATACCGAAAAGATTAAGAAAGAACTTTCCGAGGCAAAAGATACTTTAGGTAAGTATGAGATTGTGGAATCTGCTTTGAAAAATAGAGTGATAAC
>JAGHAO010000138.1 GCA_021161495.1 Caldisericaceae bacterium
GTCGTATTCAAAGTTGAAAAAGGAAGAGAAATAGAAGTTAACGACATAGTGAGAGGAAACGTCAAATTTAACTCAAATGAATTCTCCGACTTTGTAATAAGAAGAGGAAACGGAATACCCGTATACAACTATGCAACTGTAATAGACGATGCGTTAATGAAAATCACTCACATAATACGTGCCGAAGAACATCTTTCCAACACCCCCAAACAACTCCTCATATACGATGCGTTGAACTTCCCTCATCCCAAATTCGCCCACGTTTCCTTAATCCTCGCACCGGACAGAACAAAGCTTTCCAAAAGGCACGGAGCAACATCCGTGGGAGAATACAGAGAAAAAGGATACCTTCCCGAAGCTTTGCTTAACTATCTTGCGTTGCTCGGCTGGTCTCCCAAAGACAACAGAGAGTTCTTCACAAAAGAAGAACTAATAAACTTATTCACCCTCGAAAACGTAAACAAAGCCCCTGCCGTATTTGACATTAACAAACTCAAATGGATGAATCACAAGTATATAAATAACTTGTCCGCAGGAGAAATAATGAGCAGGGCAAAGGAAATCGGAATGGATTTTTCCGGAAAGCCGGAAGATTGGTGGAAGGAACTTATTGAAACGGCAAAGGAGCATATCTTTGTTTTAAAAGATATAGAAGAAATCGCAAAACCATTTTTCACCGACCTTTCTTTTACGAAGGAGATATTGGAAGAACTTCAAACATACAATCCTTCCGAACTTTTGAAAAAGTTTGCCGAAAACATATCCGCACTTTCCGAATGGACACCTCAAAGCGTCCTTTCGACAATTCGGAAAACGGGGAAAGAGTTGAAGATAAAAGGCAGAAACCTTTACTATCCGTTAAGGCTTGCTATTACGGGAAGCAGAGAGGGGCTTGAGATTCACGAGTTCGTGTATTTTGCCGGAAAGGAGAATACGCTCAGGCGCATTGAAAAAGCAATAAAGGAGTTGAACGAAGATGCTTAAAGTTTACAATACTTTAACGAGGAATTTTGACGAATTCAAAACGCGCGAAAACGGAAAAGTTTATATGTATGTTTGCGGAGTTACGCCTTACGATTATCCGCACATCGGCCACGGAAGAGCAGCGGTTGTTTACGACGTGATTCACAGGTATTTGGAATACAAAGGTTATGAAGTATTTCATATCTCAAACTTTACGGACATCGACGACAAAATCATAAAGCGTTCGAACGAACTCGGCGTTTATTACAAAGACCTCGCCGAAAAATACGCTGCAATTTATCTTGAAAATATCGATGCGTTGAATGTGAAACGGCTTTGGAAATACCCTCGTGCAACGGAAGAAATAGATAAAATAATCGAAATAGTAAAAAGCCTTGAAGACAAAGGATACGCCTATGAAATTTCGGACGGGGTGTATTACGAAGTGCGGAAATTCAAGGAATATGGAAAACTTTCTCACAGGAGCGTGGAAGAACTGAGGAAAGGGGCGCGCATCGAAGTAAATCCCGAGAAAAAGGATCCGCTCGATTTCGCTTTGTGGAAAAAGGCAAAACCGGGAGAACCCGCCTGGGACAGCCCCTGGGGGAAAGGAAGGCCGGGCTGGCATATCGAATGTTCGGCAATGAGTTTGAAGTATTTAGGAAACGGCTTTGACATTCACGGGGGCGGTGAGGACCTGATTTTCCCGCACCATGAAAACGAGATTGCCCAGTCCGAAGCGTATACGGGCGAAAAACCGTTTGTGAGGTACTGGCTCCACAACGGAATGGTCGTTGTGAACAAAGAAAAAATGAGCAAATCTTTGAAAAATTTCTTTACGATGAGCGAACTTTTGAAAAGATACGACGGGGAAGTGATCCGCCTTTATCTTATAACGATTTCTTACCACAAACCTTTGAATTTCGATATGGAAAGCTTGGAACAGGCAAGGAAGAATTACGAATATTTTAACGAAAGCAAAATAAAATTGAACGAACTTGCAAATGCAGATAAACCGGGCACTGAGATCGAAGGCGGCAAGATCGCCGCTTGGAAGAAGTCTTTTGAGGAAGCAATGGACAGCGACTTTAACACGGCAAACGTTCTCGCACTTTTGTTTGAAATTTTTAAGTTTTCCAATGCGAACATCGTTTCTCTTTCTTCTGGTTCTGCAAAGAAAATAAATGCCCTTTTGAAAGATATATTCTCCGTGTTAGGTTTTGCCAAAATCGGAGAAAAGAGGGAAACAATCAATCTCTCATTCAAAGAAGATCTACTAAAAGTCATAAAGAATTTGAAAAAAAACCCGGAACTTGCGGAAAAACTTTCAAAAATCTCTTTAAGCGAAGACGCACCGGAAATCTTGAAGGAAATTATAGACATTCGTTTTGAATTCAGAAAGCAAAAGAGATTTGACATATCCGACCTTATGAGGGACGAACTGAAAAAAATCGGAGTTGTTTTGGAGGATTCCAAGGAAGGAACGAAATACAAATTGGTGATGACTGATGAAGGAAAATAACAGAAAGGAAGTTTTTATAGTCGGCAAACGTCCCGTTTTGGAAGCACTTAGGGCGCAGTACCCGATGCGCCTTGTCGTATTTGACAGAGGTAAATCGCACGATGCGGTGATGAAGAACATATTTAAACTCGCCAAGAAACAAGGCGTTCAAATTCTATACAGGGACGAAAGTTGGTTCAGAAGAAGATTCCACCAGTTGAATCCGCAGGGGGTTGTGGGTGTGGGGGAAAAATTTTCTTATGCGTCCCTCGAGGATTTGAAAATCAAAAAGAATTCCATAATCCTTGTTCTTGACAGGATTCAGGATCCGCAAAATCTCGGTGCGATAATAAGGAGTGCGGAATGTGCGGGAGTTTCCGGGATTATCATTCCCGACAAAAATGCCGTCGGTGTCACGGAAACCGTGATGTCCGTTTCGTCAGGTGCGGTGTTTCACGTAAAGATTGTTAAGATTGCAAACCTTTCTCAGGCGGTGGAGTATTTGAAGTCCCGCAATGTATGGGTTGCGGGAACTGTTCCGAATGCCGAAACTCCCTATTATGAGGTGGATTACAAAAACGTTCCTTTTGCCGTTATTATCGGAAACGAAGGAGAGGGAATTAGGGAAGGGCTTTTAAAGAAGTGCGACTATGTGGTTACAATCCCTATGAGGGGAAGAGTAAATTCCCTTAATGCCTCTGTTGCCGCCGGAATTATGGTTTTCAGGATTTTGGAAGAAAAACGGAAGAATGGAGAATATTAACGAATTAATCTTAAAAGCCCAAAAAGGCGACAGGGAAGCGCTGGATTTACTCCTGCACAAATATTCCCAGTTCGTGAAAGACATCGTTCGTTATTATTCTATGGCGCTCAGCAAAGAGGACAGAGAAGATCTGTATATCGAAGGCCTTATAGGCTTGCAGCGTGCCGTTTCCGGTTTTAAGCCCGAAAAGGGCAAAAGGTTCGAAGATTTTGCATATATTTCCGTGAAGAATGCGATATTCGATTATTTAAGGAAGAAAAAGCGCGCTTCAACCGTTGTAATTCCATCTTCTTACGGAGGGGATGATTCTCTCTGGGAAGACCTTATCCTTTTCAAAGAAGATATCGAAAATTTTAAAAAAACCCTTACGGAGTTAGAGCAAAGCGTCCTGGAAGAGTATCTGAAAGGGTATAAAATTCGTGAAATAGCCGAGCGCCTCGATGTGCCTTATAAATCCGTTGACAATGCCCTGCAAAGGATCAAAAAACGCCTCAGGGAGTATTTTTCCGCGGAGTGAAACCGGTTTCTTGCGCGATTAACTTTTTTATTTTCAAGTAGATCAGAAACTCCTCGGCAAGTTCTTTCGGGAAATTTCCTTTCCGTTCCTCATCTTCCATTCTTTTTGTTAGTTCTTTCCCCATTTCATAGATCTTGTTCAAAACGGCGAATTTTTTGTTCATATTTGCACCTCCTGAAAATTTTTCTCTCCACCTATATATATGGGGCATATGTCCAAAATCAGATTTGTTGCGGGTTTTAGGGGTTTTCGGATTTTGGTTTCGCAATCCTGCTTCCCTTCTCGAATACTCTTGACAAATGTTAGTTAGTCAATATAATAACATTCGGAATGCCGACGTAGCTCAATCGGTAGAGCAACTGATTTGTAATCAGTAGGTTAGCCGTTCAAGTCGGCTCGTCGGCTCCACGGAAGAAGCGGGCAGGTGGCCGAGTGGTTAAAGGCGACAGACTGTAAATCTGTTGGCGGATGCCTACGTTGGTTCGAATCCAGCCCTGCCCACCAGAGCGGGAATAGCTCAGTGGTAGAGCGTCAGCCTTCCAAGCTGATTGTCGCGGGTTCGATCCCCGTTTCCCGCTCCACGATAAGATTGCGGGGTAGAGCAGTCAGGTAGCTCGTCGGGCTCATAACCCGGAGGTCGCTGGTTCGAATCCAGCCCCCGCAACCATTTTTTATTGAGTTATGCCCATGTAGCTCAGTCGGTAGAGCGCGTCCTTGGTAAGGACGAGGTCACCAGTTCAATCCTGGTCGTGGGCTCCATAATTGAAAACTATGAGTAATTAAGTATATTAAGGAGGTAACCTATGGCAAAAGAAAAATTTGAAAGAACAAAACCGCATGTAAACATCGGTACCATCGGTCATATCGACCATGGTAAAACGACTCTTACCGCTGCAATCACAAAAGTGCTTGCAA
>JAGHAO010000153.1 GCA_021161495.1 Caldisericaceae bacterium
ATTTTATAAAGAGCACCCAAAAGACGATCGCAGCGTTCCCGTCGCCACAAGACTTATGGCAAGAATATTCCCTTTGGAGATTCAAAAAAATTTTGCCGTTTGATAGAGCAGAGAATCCTCTTTTATATCCTTACAAAATTATGCAGAACAAAACACCTCGCTACTACCAAATTACAGCGGTAAAGAATATCATAGAGGCGTTTCTCAACGGGAAGAAACGTATTTTGTTAACTATGGCAACCGGAACGGGAAAGACAGAGGTAGCCTTCTGGGTAGCCTGGAAACTGTACAACACCAAAAAAGTGCGAAGAATACTTTATATTACCGATAGAGTTATGCTTAGGAAACAAGCCTATAATAGATTTGAACCGTTTGGGGATGCGAAAGAAATAATAAAAGAAGGGAAAACACCTAAAATAAGGGATATTTATTTCTCCACATATCAAACATTGTATTCCGAAAAAAACGGTAAGAGGCTGTATCAGGAATATCAACCCGATTTCTTTGATATGATAATTATCGACGAATGCCATAGATCGGGTTTTGGAAGATGGAAAGAGATTCTCGATTATTTTAAGGACGCTGTCCATTTTGGTATGACCGCAACGCCCAAACGAAGTGATAACATAGATACTTACGCTTATTTCGGAAAACCGGTTCATACTTATAGTTTAGGGCAAGGCATAAACGACGGCTTCCTTTCGCCTTATAAAATTCACAAAATTTTCGTAAACATTGATAAAAAAGGCGGGATTTCTCTTCCGGATGTTGTAAGCGAAGGTGCTGTTGTTTACAATGAAAAAGAAATTGAACTTAAAGACTTTTACTCCGTAGGTGAATTTGAAAGAACTATAATCTTACCGAATAGAACAAAAGTTATGGCGAAAAAACTTGCCGAAATATTAAGGACATACGGCCCTACGGAAAAAACGATCGTTTTTTGCGTAACGAAGGAGCATGCATCGGAAGTTGTAAAGATTTTGCAAAATGAATTATCGCAAGATATGGCCTCCGTCGGGATAAATGCTAACGATTTCGTAGTGAGGATAGTAGATGAAGAGGCCGACGCCATTGAACTTGCCGAAAGAATGGCCGACCCGGAACGTCAAACTCCCATTATTGCCGTGACAGTGGATCTGCTAAGCACGGGTGTGGATATACCCCCGGTTAAAAATATAGTTTTTATGAAACCAATTGCCTCAAAAGTTTTATTCAAGCAGATAATAGGAAGAGGAAGCAGGATAAGCGAAGATGCAAATAAATTCTTTTTTAGAATTATAGACTTTGTAAACGCCACCAGGCTTTTGGATTCCTGGGATCTGCCGGAACCCGACAAGCCTCCGCATAGGGCAAAGGGACCGTACAATTATTTCATAAGGGGAAAAGTTGTGGATGCCGAAAACGGAATGCCGATCGTCGATGCCAGAATTACGGCGCAGTTTGACGTTAATAATTATAAGCCCGCGCGGACCGACAAAAACGGAGAATTTATCATAGAAAATTGCCCGCATTCCCCGGTTAAAGTAAAGGTGGAGAAAAAAAGTTACAAATCCAAAGAAGTTGTTGCAACTCCAATTCCCTTAAAAAACACAATTACCGTTTTGGTAGAGCTAAAAAAGAAAAATCCGAAGCATGCCAAAATAACTGTCGAGGGTATCAATGTTTATATAGAAGAAGAAATTTACGTGGAAGTGGAAGGGCAAAAATTAAATAAGGCAAAGTATATTAAATATGCGAAAGAGAATTTACGAAAGAAAGTTTTAACGCTTGGAGATTTGAGAAAAATATGGATAAACGAGAAAAAAAGAAAAAACTTTTTGAAGAGTTTAAAAGAAAAGAGTGTGAACCCGGAATTAATAGCCCGGTTTCTTGACAGGCCTGATGCCGATGCTTTTGATATTATGGCACATGTTGCATTTGACGCACCGATATTAAGCAGAGACGAGAGAGCCCAAGCGTTACTGAATGAAAAGCAGCAGCTAATTAATTCGTTTGATAAGACGGCAAAAGAAGTTTTGCTGAATCTTATAGAGAAATACAAGTTTGCTGGCATTGACGAGATTTCTACCGAGGCATTGAAAACTCCCGATATTAAGAAAATCGGGAAACTTAAGGAAATCATCGAATCCTTTGGCGGGGCTGACAAACTGAGACAAGCTTTTGAAACTATTATTCAGGGGCTCTACAATACCGGAGGTGTTAAATAATGGACAGGCAGGCACTAAAATCTAAGTTCAAACAAGCGTCGGATTTATTAAGGAATGAAATCGCTTCGGTTAATTACATAGTTCAATTATCCTGGATGCTTTTTCTGAAACTTTACGACGACCTTGAAGAGGAAAAAGAATTGGAAGACGAGCTAAACAGGAAGGTCGGACTAAACGGGAAGAAATACGAAAGAAATATCCCGTCACCATACAGATGGAAAGATTGGGTTCACAAAGATTGGAGAAGCGAAGATCTTATAAATTTTATCAATAATAAATTGTTTCCCTTTCTTGCCGGATTGGACGGAGAAGACGAAAAAAAACTAATTGCCACCATATTTAGCGGGAAGGAGATTCAGAATTTTTTGCGAGACGGTTATAAATTAAGAGAGGTTGCGCTGCTGCTTGACGAATTGGATCTTAAAAAGAAGGAAGATATATACATAATATCGGCACTTTACGAAGAACTGCTGCCCGAAATAGGGGAAATGGGAAAATATGCGGGCGAATATTATACAC
>JAGHAO010000203.1 GCA_021161495.1 Caldisericaceae bacterium
CCTCCTATTAAATAAATTCCTATATATAGTAGCAACTTTCGTATTTCTGTCAAGTGCGGGACGCTAAAATCCTAAAATTTTTCGGCCTGTCGAATATTTTCCCAAATGTGTATGCAGGTTTATTCCTCGGGCACAGTAATCTCCACATTTATCTTTCCTGTGGCGCCCTGAAAAACAAGTGTAAATTCGTTTTTGCCTTCCGGTACCGAAAAACCTAAGAATCCGTTAAGTGTCTTTCCCGAAAGGACATTTGTCGTAATTATCGGATTAGGAACCTTTGCAATTTCCGGGCGATAGACTTTACCGCTTTTATCTTTTAGAACGAAATTTTGCAAACTATAGACTTTCGGCGTATCGCCTATGTTTTTGATTTCCGTTTCCACCAGAATCATTTTGCTATCCTCGGGGTTTTTAACCACTCTTTTTACTGTGATTTGCGTATCCCCGGGGAGAGATAGAGGTTCTCCCGTTTTTCCTTTCACCGTTTGTCCGGCATTTTCTGCCGGATTATTGTTTTGTTGCGTGCTCCCGCCGCCACATCCTGCAAACAACACCATGCCGACCGTCAAAACCAAAATTATCGCCGCAATTCTTTTCATAGCCTACCTCCTTTTTATTTATATTTTGCAAATAATATATATCAAACCAAGGTAAAGAAACAGCGTGGCGGACAAGGAAAGCAAAATCAAACCGAGTTTTTCTCTTCCGCTCTCATCTTCCGCTTTGTTTATCTCTTCAAAACCGAAAGGCTGTGTTCCCCTGTACGTTTGATAGTATTGATAGGAACTCCCACTCCCTATTGCAAAGAATATTGCAGAAACAATAAGAACTATGCCCGCTTCAAGAAAAAGAACATTCATAAAATTCGAATATGTGAGTTTGCTTGTAAAATACATCGCAATAGCCGTAACCGCAACAATTGCAACTGACAGCGGCAAAATGACTTTCAAGTAAATTGCTTTCAAGAAATATCCTAATGTTCTCATTTCTTCTCTCTAATAATTAATCCCAATGCCTGATTTTTTAGTGTTTTACGAAGAAGGTGCATAATCTCTCAGCATCTCCGTATTCTCTATTTGCCCGTCCTTTATGTGGATGATTTTTTCGGCACGTTCGGCTATGCTTCTTTCATGAGTTACGATGACGAGGGAGATATTTTCGGTGTCGTATATCTCTTCGAAGAGTTTCATAATCTCATTGCTTGCTTTGGAGTCGAGGTTGCCGGTGGGTTCGTCCGCAAGTATAAGTTTCGGATGGTTAACAAGGGCCCTTGCAATTGCAACTCTCTGCTCTTCTCCTCCGGATAGTTCCGAAGGGTAATGGTTCGCTCTCTGCTCTAAGCCGACTCTTTCGAGAAGTTCCAGCGCTCTTTTCCTTCTTTCTTCTTTGTTTCTTATTCCGTCGTAATACATAGGAAGGGATACGTTTTCCCAGGCGGTAAGGTCCGAAATGAGGTTGTATGCCTGAAACACGAAACCTATGTGCTTTCTCCTGAATTTGGATATTTCGAAATCGTTCATTTTGGTGATATCCTTTCCGTCAAAAAAGACTTTTCCTTTTGTAGGGAAATCAAGCGAGCCTATGATATTGAGCAGGGTTGTTTTGCCGGAGCCGGAGGCACCCATTATCGTTGTGTATTCTTTGTCCGTGATTGTGAGGTTTATGCCTCTCAATGCTTCCACATTCACACCTTTCTTTTTATAAATTTTCCACACGTCTTCGAGTTCTATCATATTTGCCTCCTTATCTTTCTATTTTTATTTTATCACTGCATGGTTTTTGTGCAAAAACAAACTTTCGGATAAAGATATTTGTTTTAAAGTTGCGTATCTTCTGTTTTCCATCTTCTCATTCGCTCTTTATCGCTTCCACGGGATTTGTTTTCGATGCAAAGTATGCGGGAAGGAAAGAGAAGATAAAGCCGAGGAGAAGAGAAACTGAGATTACAAGGATTAGTATGTTTACCGGTATGTAATAACTCCAGCCCTTTATCTTTTCTATAATCAAAGATATCAATATTCCTGCGGGTATTCCTATTGAAAGAGCGATTATTGTTGTTTTTAATCCTTTCAATGTGAACTCTTTTGTTATCTCTTTGCTTGTTGCACCGATTGCTTTCTTTATTCCTATTTCTCTTGTTCTGCGTATCACCTCTATGAACAGCAAAGCGGAAAGTGAAAGAAAAGAAGAAATAAGAGCAAAGAATATAAATACGGAAAGAAGGAAATATAAAGAAGTTTGAACTTTTGCAAAATTTTTCACATCAGAAGAAACATCATCAATACTTCCGGGATTTTTGTCAGAATGTATCTTGTTGAGAAATTTTAAAACCTTTTTTGCAAGTAATACGCTATTCTTGTGATTGTCCGCCTTTATAAGAAAAATTCCTTTTCCGTTGATTTCGGGTGAGACGGAATACGGTATTTTCGGATATACAACGGAACCGCACGGTACAAAAACAGTGTTGTCAACTAACGGATTCTTAGGTTTTAAAATACCGATAATTCGGCACTTTCCCGTTCCAAGTAAAAGAATATTTTTTACTCTTACTTTGGCTTTCCGGGCAATTCCTGCG
>JAGHAO010000167.1 GCA_021161495.1 Caldisericaceae bacterium
ACTTATAGAGGCCGTGATAATGGAATCGAGGAAAAACAGAATATCAATTGAAGATTTATGCAAAAAAATAAAGGAAAGGGGTGAGGAAAGATGATTATAACGACACTTGATTACGTACCGGGAAAAGAAGTCAAAGAAGTTTTGGGGGTTGCAATGGGAAACATCGTGCGTGCAAAGAATATCGGTCAGGACATTCTTGCGGGGCTGAGGAATATTGCCGGAGGTGAAGTGAAGGAGTACACGCAACTCTTAAAGGAAGCAAGGGAAGAAGCAATTAGACGAATGGAGAAATACGCTGAGGAAATGGGAGCGGATGCTGTTTTGAACGTGCGTTTTGTAACGTCTTCCGTAATGCAGGGCGCTGCGGAACTGCTTGCGTACGGAACGGCAGTGGAATTAGAATAGAAAAATGAATATCCTGAAATGTGAAAATCTGACAAAGTCGTACGGGAATGTAAAGGCTCTGAATGGGTTTTCTTTTACGGTCTCCCGGGGGAGCATCACGGGCCTTTTGGGGCCTAACGGTGCCGGAAAAACAACAACCCTTAAAATAATAAACGGGCTTATAACGAAATACGGCGGCGAGGTCGAAATTTTCGGCGAAAAAATCTCCCCGGGGAATTTTTCTTACAGAAGAAAAATAGGGTTTGTTCCGGAAGACTTTTCTCTTTACGAATATATGAGAGGAACGGAAATAATTGAGTTCAACGGAGAACTCACAGGGAAAAGCGGAGAAAAAATCATAGAAAATTTGCAAAACACATTCAAACTGCCTCTTGAAAGAAAAATTGCCACATATTCGCGCGGAATGAAAAAGCTCCTCTCCCTTTATCTTGCACTTCAAACAAACCCCGAACTTCTTGTTCTGGATGAACCCACCGACGGGCTTGATCCGATTATCCGCTCCAAACTGTTCGATTTTATTTTCGATTATGTTTCTCGATTCAAAACAACAATTCTTTTTTCTTCGCACATACTTTCCGAAATCGAGCGCATCTCGGACAGAGTGGTATTTATAAAAAACGGAAAACGGATACTTGAAGAGGATATAGATTCGCTAAAGGAAAACTCGGCGCTGTTTGTTGTAAAAGCAAAATCCGAAAATGCGGAGATTCCCGATTTTGTAATTTATGAAAAAAAGGACGATTTTATAGAAATTCGCGCAATCGGAAATGCAAAGGAAACAGAAGAAAAACTCTTGGAAACAAACTTCGAAATTATAGAGAAAATACCGCTCACGTTTGAAGAGATTGTTGTAAATTATATGGAGGCCCATAAATGAAAGCGATACTTAAAAAAGAATTTCGCGAAAACGTTATGAAATTTATTGTGGAAACGGCATTGCTTTCCGGTATTTCTGCAACGCTGATACCATTGGCTTCAAATTGCTTGTGGATATCGAAAAAGAGAATCCCCTTATAAATTCGAGATACGGCCCTCTTCTTGCGCAATTGAAAGACCTTAACATATTTGTCCGTTCTCAGTGGTTCGGGAAAAACCTGCTGGAACTTGCAATTCTCTTTGCCGTGATAAACGGGATCGGTATAATCGCGGGGGAATATGAAAGGAAGACAGCGATTTTTCTGTTTTCGAAGCCCGTTTCAAGAAAAAGCATATTTTCCGGGAAAATCACCGTTGCAATTGTTTACACACTTATTCCCGTTATGATATCTACATTCCTTATTCTTCCTTTTGTAAAAACCGTCCCCCAAAACCTTGATACGCCGATGTTTTTCAAACTTTTGATTCAGGCATTGCTTGCTTCTGCCCTTACTGTTGCAATCGCAGGGCTTGTGTCAATTATGGTTAATGACAGAGTAAAGGGTGGGTTAATCCTCCTGTCTTGCATAGTAGGAGATATTGTTCTTGCAAATTTATTGAAATGGAACTTTATCGACTATTCCCTTTTGTTTACGGGAGATTTTTCGGAGGCGGTTCTTATCTCGTTGCTTGGAATTCTTATTATACTGGGCCTGTCTTATTATTTGATCGAGAAAAAAGAATTCTGAGTTGAAGATATTAAAAAAAATTCCGGTGTGTATCTTTTTGCGGAGATGCAAGAAACGGTCGGTGATGAGTATTTTATAGAAAGCAAAACCCCGGGCTGGTTTAATTTCCCGGGGCAATAATTCATTCCGTTATTCCGTTCTATTTGAAAAGTGCTTTCCACTCGCTAAGCCATAATTTAAAGTTCAGTATTAAGTGGATTCCTATAAGTCCCGACATTACAAATCCTATTAACGTATGAATCTTGGTAAGAGATTGTTTGCTGAAACCTAAAAAACTCCATCCGTTTGTTTTTGCGAGCCAACCGTGAGGAGCAACATGGAGCCCTATTCCGGTGAAAAATACGATAACAAATGTAATAAACAGTAAAAGCGATATTACGGCACGCCATTTTGCAATCTTCATTTTTACCTCCTATTCTGTGTAAGTAATTTATTATACAATACTTATCGATTCTGCAAAATCATTCCGAACCCGCATATCTCATCTTTTTTAATAATACAAGGACAAAATGAATGCAATGTGAAACCTTAACTTGATTTCGAAATTTTTTGGTATAATGGCTGCGTGAAAAGAAATCTCCGAATTGCGTTGCTTTTGCAGATTATCGTATCCGGAGTCCCGCTTATGGCAGACCTCTTCATTCCGGAGTTTGCCGTAAAGTTGGGTGCGAGCAAATTCCAAATAGGCATAATGGGGACTGCTTTTGCATTGTCGATGTTTTTATCCTCCGGATTTTTCGGAAGGCTTTCCGATATTATCGGGAGGAAAAAGATTTTGCTTGCGGGTTTCCTGTTTACCGGGATTTTTTATGCGGGTGCGTCTTTCGCGAAAATGTTTTCCGGTTTATTTCTCGTGAGGGTTTTACAGGGCATTGCGATAGGAATATACCCCGGAGCGCTTGCCGCATATGTTCATGAAAATTCCGGAACTATGGACGAATATGCGATGTGGGGAGCGCTTGGGATTGCCTCTTTCTTTATTTTTTCGGGGATTATCGCAGGTGCAAAAAACATACGCTGGATATTCGTTTTTGTAGGCGTATTTTACTTAGTTTCTCTTATTTTCGCTCTTAAATTAAAGGCAGAGTTCGGCCCGCGCAAAGAACTGCCGCTTTTTCCCTTATCCGTAGTTTCGAGGAATTTGCATGTTTACATAGCAATTTTCCTAACGTATACCGGAATCGGAGTTACGTGGACTTTTTGGGTGCTTTACCTCGAAAACTTGAAGATTTCTCCTTATCTTATAGGCGTGGTAACGGCGGTTAATCCTCTTTTTGAATTTATCACTTTGCGGTTTGTTGCAAGAAAAATCCGATTCGGGACAATTGCATTCGGAATTTTAATTTTATCCGCTACATATCCTCTTTTTGCGTTTGCGAAAACCGTTCCCCAGGTTTTAATCTTGCAGGCGGTTTCCGGTTTCGGTTGGGCGTTTATGTTTGCAGGCGGACTGAACGAAGTGATAAATAACGGATCTGAAAAGGGAACGGCAACGGGCTTGTTTCAGTCTTCCGTGAGTTTGGGAAATATCGTGGGTCCCCTTGTTGCGGGGATAATTTCCGTTTTCTTCAAAAACATAAATGCTATTTTTATTTTCGCAGGCATAATAATTTTCCTCGGATTTGTAGAAATTTCCGTTTACAACCGTATTTTGAAAAAATCCGTTCTGCGTTAAACTATGGCAAATGGACGTTAAGGAAAGAT
>JAGHAO010000166.1 GCA_021161495.1 Caldisericaceae bacterium
TCTTTCTTCTTTTCTTTGTCGTCCTGCACTCCTTTCCTCGCCGAAGGCGAGCACTTGTTTCGGAATCTCATCTTTTGTTTTTTAATAGGAGTTTCGAGGGAAATGTGTTCCCTCGACGTTCAGACCCTGAATAAAGGCATTTCAGGGTGACGAAGCGAGAGGACATTTCAAGGTGACAAAGAGAGAATAGGAGTTTCGAGGGGAATGCGTTCCCTCGATTTAAGACCCTGAATAAAAACGTTTCAGGGTGGCAGAAAACGGAGACATCTCAGGGTGACAAAAAAATGGAACTTTTTTCGCTTTCGGTTATCAAATAAAAAAGTATTTAATGGGCCGTTATTAAGATTTGCTGTATTAATAAACATTTTAGGTTTTTAGGGAGGCAGTGACGTATGAATGTTTTTATGCGGAAAGAAACCGATGTTATTCGGGCGCATAAGTTTTTTCGGTTTTTTAAGAAAAGGTTCATTTTGTAGTTTTTTAAACGGAGTGGTATAATATTTATGAAAAGATTTCACAAATGAGGAGGTGAGAGCAATGAAAAAGTTTTTGATATCATTGCTTGTTTTGTTGATGTGCACCACGTTATTCTACGGCGCGGGAAACGTTTATGCTCTTACCGTAACAAGTATTACGGCAAGCCCAAATACTCCCGGGGCGAACGCAACCTATGGAATACAAATGAATATCGAGCAAACATTATCTGCTAATACGGATTACATAAAAGTGACTTTTCCGTCCGGTTTTACTATTCCGAGCAGCATTTCAAACGGCACTGTGCGTGTAAATGGAAATGTTCCGTACAGTGTTACGGTTAACGGACTCTCTGTTTACATATATCCTTCACAAAATTTGGCGGTAGGCGCGCTGACAGTTTACATTTACTCCTCCGCGGGAATCAGGAATCCTTCGACAGGAGGAGTAAACTACCCTATTGCAATTTCGACTTCAAAGGAAACAACTGCAGTCTCTTACAATCTGTACATACAATCCGCGGTGAGAGGCCTCACCGCAAGCGTTTCTCCGAATGGTGCGGGAAGTTATGCAACTTACACGATTTCTTTTATCCCTAATATATCTCTCAATACAAGCGACCACATATACATCGTATTCCCTTACGACACAACCCTTCCGGAAAACATAACTCCTTCATATATCACAATAAACGGATATGCCTGTTCTTATGTGACAAAAAGCGGAAACTTGAAACTCGACATACGCCCGCCTTTCGGAATGAACGCAGGTTACACCTTCACAATCATAATAAATGATTCTTTCGGAATCAAAAATCCCACAAATCCCGGAACTTACACTCTGCAACTTGCAACAAGCAGAGAGCCTGCATATGCAGTGTCAAACCCATATGACATAGTGGGTAGCAATATCACGAACCTCAGCGTTTCTCTCAGCCCCAACACGGCGGGGAGTGTTTCGACATATTCCATCTGGTTCACCACCGGTCCGAGCGGGGCACTCCAGCCCAACAATTACATAAAGATAGTTTTCCCCGACGACACGTACATACCGACAAACACAAGCGCCTCCTACATAACTCTCAACGGACACAACTGCACGAACAAATACGTTTCGGGAAGGACTCTCACAATTTACATACCAAGCGGTTTTTCCTTAGGGAATAATTCCACGTGCAATATTATTATCCCAACGCAATTCGGAATAAGGAACCCTACAAAACCCGGAACTTACACGTTGAGCCTGTCAACAAGCGCAGACACCGTGCCCGCGGTTTCGAATCCGTACACAATCGTAGGAACTTCCGTTTCTTCCCTTGAGGTGAATGTCGACCCTCCCGTGCAGAACACAATCGCGGAATACACGATATCTTTTACAACTTCGCAAAACGGAGCGCTCACGAGCGGTTCCGACAAAATCTTCGTGGAATTCCCTACAAAATGCGGAGTGCCCAATTACATAAACGCACGGAACATAACGGTGAACGGTATAAAATGCAGGTATGCATCCGTTTCCGGAAACACAATCACAGTGACAACACCAACCCACATAAACGCAAATTCCGGCGTTACGGTGGTCATTTCAAAAGACGCCAAAATCAAAAATCCGTCCGTATACGGAACTTACACGTTCAAAGTGCACACTTCCAAAGATGTGGTGGCCGTATCTTATTCGGTTAACATTAAAAAATCTACAATTGCAAAACCCACCGTTAATTTGAGCAGTTATGCGGTAGGCGACACTCCGACGATTACGATTAATTTTACAACCGGAAGCGCCGGCGCGCTGAAACGCAACCAGGATAAAATATACGTCCTGTTCCCAGCAGAGTTTAAAATTCCTTTCTCAATTCAGGCAAACAGTATAAAGATTAACAATATAACAGTAAAGCAGGTATCGAGATATGTTTCCAGGCTGGAAATCACGACACCCGTAGATATTCCGGCAAATGGCTCCGTAACCGTTGTAATAGACAAAACCGCGGGGATTAAAAATCCAGAGGCAATAGGGGATTATACGCTCACCGTATATACCTCGAAAGAAGACACTCCGATCGAAAGCGAAACATTCAAAATAGTTGCACTTCCGAAAACCACGATTGCCGTGAATCCTCCGCAGCCCGACGGAAAAAACGGGTATTACACAACGAACCCTGTGGTCACACTTACGGCGGTTTCACCTGTTGACCCGAACCCGATGATTTACTATTATATAGACAGCGGTTCTTCCATACTTTACACTCAATCTTTCACAATTCCCGACGGAAAACACACACTTTACTACTACGCCGTTGACCATCAAGGCAATAAAGAAAAAGTGCAGTCCCAAAACTTTCTTGTAGACACCAAATCTCCGGTTGTAACGATTATTTCACCGAAAAACGGCGCCGTCCTCAATACAAAACAGTGCAAAATTGTCGGGAAAACGGAACCCGGAGCAACTCTTGAAATCAACGGGAAAGACGTGCCGGTTGCAACCGACGGAAGTTTCACGTTCGCCGCACAGATAAGCGGAGAAACGGTTTTCAAAATAACCGCCGAGGATAAAGCGGGCAACAAAACAACCGTAAACCTCAAAGTTTCTCTTGACACAACCCCACCGAAACTCACCGTGGCAACCCCCATTGCCTTTCAGGAGTTCCACACACCAACCGTTACAGTTACGGGAAAAACGGAAAAGAACGCAACCGTTACGGTTAACGGCGCAAAAGTCCAGGTAAACGGCGAAAATTACACGTTCTCATACACGCTAATGCTGACAAAACCCGGACTGAACTCAATCAATGTGATCGCAACGGATCTTGCGGGAAATACCACAAAGGTTTCCGTTCCTGTAAAATTCATACCCAAAACAAAAATTGTGCTTCAAGTTGGGAACAGCAAAGCAATAGTGAACAACGAAATCGTAAAACTCGACGCGCCGCCCGTTTTGGTAAATAACAGGACAATGGTGCCGCTACGCTTCATAGCGGAGGCGTTCGGGGCGAAAGTCGAATGGAACCCCGTATTCAAACTTGTATTCATAACGCTCGGAGAAAAGGAAATTATTCTGCAAGTAGGCACACCTTATGCTTCCGTGAATAATAAAATGGTAAATCTCGACGCACCCCCAAAGATCATCAAAAACCACACGATGGTGCCGCTGCGCTTCATAGCGGAGGTGTTCGGGGCAAGCGTTGAGTGGGACAAGAAAACAAAAGGTATCACGATTGTTTACCCCAAATAAATCAGGGTAAAATATTTAAGGGGGCTTTGCGCCCCCTTTTTTATTTTCGTTAAAGCCTTGATTACATCCACTTGCAGAAGTGGAATCTTTCTGCTTTAACGAGAAGATGCTTCTTAGGTGCATTAGCACGGTCGTCCGCAGAGCTTCTCTCCACAGGCGTGAATTCGGACAGTTCCTGCCCTATTCCAATTTTATCATACTGCAATACTAATCGCAGTCAACAATTTTCAATTCATCTCCATCCTATAGAAGGTGGAGACTTCTTGAAAAGTTTTGTTAAAAACTAAAATTCCGTCCTTTATATCTATATGAGATCTAATGTTAATCCTTGTCCCGCTTTTAATCTTTTTCTTAAAAACGCTCGTAATTACAACTACGATAAACAGGATAAGAAACTGCCTTGCTCCCCATTTTTATCACCCTGAGGTGTTCCCCTTTTTTTGTCACCCTGAGATCTCGTAACTCAGGGTCTCCAATTCGAGGAAACACATTTCCCTCGAACTTCTATTTCCCGTCACCCTGAGATGCCTTTATTCAGGGTCTCATTTTTAATCCTTTTATCAAAGTACAATCAAAAAAGCAAAGCAAATGAGACTCTGAAATAAATTCAGAGTGACTAATTTAAGATCCTGAAACAAGTTCAGAGTGACAGAAAAACGATCCTAAAACAAGTGCTCGCCTTCAGCGAGGAAAGGAGTGCAGGACGACAGAGAAAAGGCAAAATACGAGATTCTTCGGTCGCTACGCTCCCTCAAGAATGACGAACGACAAGACTCTGAAACAATCCTGAAATAAATTCAGGTTAGGACTCAGGAGGGCCGGATTGAGATACTGAAACAAATTCGAAGCAACTTTACCTGTCACTTTGAGGTGTCCCCTTCTGTCTCGTTGAGATACCTGCCTCTGCTTATT
The DNA here is from genome assembly GCA_021161495.1 of Caldisericaceae bacterium. GTDB lineage: Bacteria > Caldisericota > Caldisericia > Caldisericales > Caldisericaceae > AUK232. The sequence continues at coordinate 4,612 of JAGHAO010000166.1, forward strand.
GTATATCGTGTATATTTCTTTCTATCTGCCTGGGATTAATATATTCTGTTTGAATAGAAACTCGGTTTCTATTTCTTTTTTTCTTTATCTATAATGTCGTGTTTTCCAATAACTCTCAATAGGTATCCGTTCGATAGTTTCTCAAATGTTATTCTGTATCTCAAATCCACCCTTAATTCCCATATGTTATCGGTTCCCTTTATCTTATGTATTCTTAAAGAAGGATGTTCCGGGTTATGAAAAAGCATATTAAGTTGCTTTATCGTTTTATCTTTTATTTTCTTGGGAAGCTTATCGAAATTTTCGACAAAGGTTTTAGTAAATATTATCTTTTTTTGAGCCAATTAATTGCCTCGTCGGGATTATCGAACTCTTTGACCTCTCCGGTATCTATATCTTTCTGTGCCTTCTTCTCCATTTTTTGCCATTGTTTTGTCCAAAAATAAGTTTGCGATTTCGGTATCTCCGTAACCGGGATTCCTATTAACTTATCTCCTTCCACTACGAATTCAATTTTGTCGCCGGGCTTTAATCGAAGTTTCTTTCTTATTTCCGCAGGAATTGATACCTGCCACTTCTTCGTAATAGTGCTTGCCATTATTATCACCTCATATTTATTATAAGAAATTCTTACATTCTTACAAACTTACTTATCGATTTGCAATATTGGTGAGAAATATTTTACAACAAAAATAGAATATAAGTTAAATGCGAAGGATTACCAAAAAGTATTTTTATAGACACACATAAGCAAATTTCACACAATTACTATTCAAATCAAATTGTTTTCGGGAAAACTCGGTGATTAAGGTAGAGACTCTGAAACAAGTGCTCGCCTTCGGCGAGGAAAGGAGTGCAGGACGACAAAGAAAAGA
>JAGHAO010000119.1 GCA_021161495.1 Caldisericaceae bacterium
CTTGTTCGTCACCCTGAAATGTCTTTATTCAGGGTCTCTAAATCGAGGGAACACATTTCCCTCGAAACTCCTATTAAAATACGAGATGCTGAAACAAGTTCAGCATGACTACTTTGAGATCCTGAAACAAGTGCTCGCCTTCGGCGATGAAAAGAGTGCAGGATGATGAGGACGAGGTGCTGAAATAATACCTGAATGTTATGAATTAAAAAGATAAACGTTATTGAAACAATTGATAAGGAGAAATTCCTTACGTAGATATCCGAAAAGTGGGAAATTTATGAACAATTCAATGTTTCTTTGCCTGATATCGGAGAAAAAGGGATGACATATCCATATAGAAGAGGGATTTTGGGTTGCAAAGGTGCGGATTTGATTTGAGAATATAAGGACGCTCTGAAGGAAAAACTTAAAAAGGCAGATGAAAATTATAAAATAGCAAAGAAGGACGCGAATTACTCTGTTTATCCGTTCACACGAAAGCAGTAAATACCCCTGTGGGAATAAAATTTTTAACCGAAGCACTTGAATTCTTAAACACGAACCGGTTATTTGGTTTTTCCCGTTAAGTAATAAGAGCCTTTGTTTCTCTTTATGACTTCGTCCATCGGGATATGCAATTCTCTCGAAAGAATTTCAACGATCCTCGGCCCGCAAAAACCCATCTGGCATCTGCCGAAACCTGCGGAAGTTCTGAATTTTACGCCTTCGACCGTTCTCGCACCTCTCTTTATTGCTTCAATTATCTCGCCCTCAGTTACAGATTCACATCGGCAGATAATGTGGCCGTACGTGGGATTTTTTCTTACGAGTTCTTCTTGCACATTACGGGGGAGGTCCCGAAAACGAGGGATGTTTTTTCTGTAAGGATTGAATTTCGGGTTGGGTTTCAAGTTAAATCCCAAATCTTTTATAAGGTTGGAGACCATCAGGGCAATTGCGTAGGATGCCGTAAATCCCGGCGATTTTATGCCTGCGGCGTTTATAAAACCGAACGCTTTTTCCGGATAATTCTTAATAATGAAATCACCGGTGGAAGGTTGCGCACGTATTCCTGCAAAATACGTGATTGTATCTTTTGGGTTTAGCGAAGGTACAAGTTTCCGTGCTCCGTCCATAACTTCTGAAAGACCTTCATATGTCGTTTCCGTATTTGTCCTGTCATCGATAATCTCGGAATTCGGGCCGGCGATGGTTTTCCCGAATACGTCGTAAGCGACAAGTATCCCTTTGGAATCTTTTGTTGGCACCGGGAAAATCGTTCTGGAAACAACCTTCCCTATGGAATCGTCGAAAACAAAGTATTCGCCTCTTTTCGGGTATACGTAAAAGTCGTCTATGCCCGCACTTTTCGAAATTAAGTCCGAGTTTATTCCCGCAGCGTTTATCACTATGTCGAACGGGATAAATTTTTCATTTACGATAATTCCGGTAACTCTCCCTTTTTCTTTTTTAACGCCGGAAACTTCGCTTTCGAAATAGAATTTCACTCCGTTTTTAAGAGCGTTTTCATACAGAGCAACGGTGAAGCCGAATGGGCTTACAATGCCTGCCGTTGGAGCAAAAAGCGATGCCCTTACATTTTTATTCAGGTTCGGTTCGAGACGCAGAGTTTCATCCCTATTCAGGATTTTCAGATTGGGGACTCCGTTCTTTTTTCCTCTTTCAAGCAGTTCCTCCAAACTTTTTATTTCAGAGTCGTTCAATGCAACGACAAGAGAGCCATGCCGTTCGAAGGGAAAATCGAGTTCTTCTTTTAACCTATCGAACAATGCGTTTCCTTTTACGCAGAGTTTGCCTTTCAACGTGCCCGGCATATCGTCGTATCCGGAGTGAATTATTGCCGAATTTGCCTTTGACGCTCCTCCCGGAACGTCGGGGCCCTTTTCAAAAACAGAAATATCGAATTCATAACGTGAGAGTTCTCTCGCAATTGCACAACCTACAACTCCTGCACCGATTACTGCAATTTTTGTTTTTTCTTTCATACCCTAATTGTATTCAAAATCGATTTTCTTAAAAATCTTGTTTTATTTGCCTGCCATGCTATAATCATAGGCTTTAAAGCAGGAGGTGATAATATGAGAATAGGTTTTTTTGACGGAGTTAGAGAAATTGGAGGAAACAAAATAATAATAGAAGAAAACGGAGAAGCGGTTCTCCTCGATTTCGGCAAACGTTTTGCAGTAAACAACACATATTTTAATGATTATCTTCCGGGAAGAGAATGGAACTCTCCTTATGATTATGTTAAAACAGGAGAATTCCCCCCTTTTAGAAATTTTTATAAAAACCCGCTACCTAATGATATAGAAACATTTGACTTTGAGGTAAAAGCGGTATTTTTCTCGCATGCGCATCTCGACCACATCGGGCTCATAGACTTTATAAACGACAGAATCCCTAAGTATATGAGGGCGTATTCCAGAGAAGCGCTTTCTTTCTTTAATGAAAGAGGGATTATCGGGAAAACTGAAAATGTGAAAATATTCGAAGAACCGGTAAAGATAGGTAATTTTACGGTAAAAGCAATTCCCACGGATCACGACATTCCCGGCTCATTTGCAACGGAAATTGACACTCCGAAAGGGAAGGTCTTTTACACAGGAGATATTTATTTTCACGGAAGGCATAAGGAAAAATCCGAAAATTTCGTAAAATACGCAAGGGAAAGCAAGCCTTACATTTTAATAACGGAAGGCACACGCTTCGGATGGGGATTTGTGACTTCACTTACCGAGGACGAACTTAAAGCGCAAATCTTCTCGCTTATGGAGCAGTGCAAAGGGATGGTAATAGGAAACCCCTATGAACCGCACATTTCGAGGGTACAAACGTTTTACGAACTTGCAAAAGAAAATAACAGAACTTTTGTGATGACTTTGCCGTATGCTTATATAGTTTCTCGTTACGCAAAAATCGGAGACGAAGTTTCCCGAAGAATATTGGAAGATAAAAATACCTTTGTCTATATGCCCCATAGAGATCTCAAAGAATGGGAGAAAAATTTCGAAGGCAAGTTTATAAACGCAAGCGATGTTTCGAAGGAACAGAAAAATATTGTTTTCCTGCTTGACTTCAAAAGCACTCCGGAACTGCTTGACATTAAACCCGAAAAAGGCACGATATATATTCATTCGGGAGGAGAACCTCTTGCTTCGTTGGATGCGGAGAATACAAAAATTTTGAACAATTGGCTTAATATGTTCGGAATCCCTTATTACAGGATTCATTCTCCGGGGCATGCCGC
>JAGHAO010000125.1 GCA_021161495.1 Caldisericaceae bacterium
ACCTTGTATCCGGGTGACGTTATTTCGACAGGCACAATTTCCGGCATTGCACCGGTTGAAAAAGGCGATACGGTCGTGTGTAAAATCAGCAAAATAGGAAGCCTTGAAAATAAAATAATATAAAGGGGGTGAGAAAATGGCAGGAAATCTTTACGAAAAAGAATTGAGCGAAGAAGCGATGGATCTGCACAGGGCGATTTCTTCTTTGATCGAGGAGTTGGAAGCGGTGGATTATTACAACCAAAGGGCTGAGATCACAAAAGACGAGGAACTCAAAAAAATTATGGAGCACAACCGCGACGAGGAAAAAGAGCACGCCGCAATGCTCATAGAGTATTTGAGAAGAAAAGACCTTACGTTCGAAAAAGAACTGAAGGAATTTTTGTTCACCGAAGGAAGCATCACGGAACTCGAAGAAGGCTAAATTGAACTTAAACTGTCCGCTTAGTACCCGGTACTAAGCGGACAGTTGCACCGCAAATTTACAATATTTTCTCAGACAGAACTTTTTCTTTGTTTTCAAATCCAATACAAAAGGCCTATAATTTTTGCGGAGGCGTAAAATGAAAAAAGCAGTAACAATTTTTACGGTTTTTATGCTGATTTTCGCATTTTCGGGTTGCGGAAAAAAGCAGGCAAGCATCACGATAAACACCGTTCCGGAAAACGCATCTGTCAGTATCGACGGAACGCATATCAAAAATCCTTCGAAGAATAATACAATCTCACAAGGAAAACACAAAATCGTCGTTTCGGCCACAGGATATGAAACAGTAAAAAAGGAAATTACAGTAAACGAACCAAAGCATATAAATCTCAAAATTACACTTAAAAAAATTCCCGTAACGCACAATGTTCTCATAAAAACAAAAGAAAAATATATGATAGTGATAGACAAACACTACTTACACAAATTTACGGGAGAGCCGATCCGGGTAAATGACGGAGCGCACGAAATTCAGTTAATCAATTATTTCGATGCAAAGAAAAGGCCCTATTCCCTCATAGGAAAGTTCGACATAAATAAAGACATTGTGCTTACGGAGGAGGATTTTAAGAGAGAGGCTCCTCAATATCCGGAAGGGCAAATGTTCTCTTCGGTGGATTTTACAAGTCCCGTTCCTGTCATACGGTGCTGTTCCGCCGCCGCAACAACGTATTCGGGAATATACGTCGGTGAAACCGTTACGTTGAAAGGGTATACCAGGCAAAACATAAACACATTTTACGTTGTTTTCCCATCGGGCAAAAAAACAGAGGTAAACACCGTAAAAGGAAATTGCGATGAATGCGCAAACTATTTTGAAAAAACGATTACTTTCGACGAACCAGGCACATACAAGTTGGAAAATAAAAAATCAAGTAATTCCAATGAAACGATCTACAAACGATTCTGTGTATTTTACAGAGCAAAGCCCGTTACTCACGTAACAACCGTGAAAGAACTTTTCCCTTTCTTAAAAGATTATATGAAAGATGCAATCGTTGTTATCGAAGGTGAGAAAGAAACCGTGAAACTGCTTATTACCGACGCAAACGGCAAAATAATGCGCAATACACCCACAGGAGAATACGGCTTAAAAACAGATAAAAACGGAATTGTTACGCTTAGCCTTACCGGCAGTTTCGGCATCAAAAATTCGTTGTTCGGTTGCTGCGGAGAAGTGTTTGTAAACGGTAAGAGTGCGCCTGTCCTTATATACGGTGATTTGCTTGCAAATCTCGTCCGCAAGGTAAGCATAAGCAAAAAATACGCAAAGAAAATAAACGGCAATGTTTACGTTCCGGAGAAGATGATTTTGCCCTGTTTGTCCGAGCCTCCGAAAAAAACGATAACCGTTAACAACGAAAAATATGTGAACATTACGGAAATGATAAATCATCCCGAGTTATTTCCGGGATACACGGTAAAAGAAGATAAAAATGCCTTTATTGTTTACGGCCTCATAGATATGGTGCCGTAACGCAACTTGGAAGACGGATATTTTGAAAATCATCAATACAAAAGGAGGCGTGCATTGAAAAAAACATTTTTGATATTATTTCTTATTGTGCTGATTGCAATTTCATCCGGTTGCGGAAAGAAGAAAATCAATCAACAACCTCCGCAAACCGAGAAAATAAATACTGTAAAAGTGCAGATTGACTCCGAGCCGGAAGGCGCATTTGTTCTTATAGACGGAATGGAGCGCGGAACAACCCCTTTTACGTGCGAGGTTGAAGCGGGCAAACACACTTTGACTTTTCTCAAAGAAAATTACTACAAAGTTGTCAAAAATCCCGTAAATATTGATGAAGATAATAGAACATTTTCCGCAAAACTTAAAAAATCAGACGCTTTCGATATTTTTTTGTCCCAGGGCGGACAGTCCGAAATTGTTTTCGATTCAGTGCCTGTTCTTGCCTCGTTTAACTGTGGAGGGTATTTCCCCTATTCCGGAATTTTCTACGGAGGAACCTATACGATAAGCGGGAAAGCCAATATCGATTCGTTCGACATTGTGTTTCCTTCCGGCAAAAAAGTTCGGTTTGACATTGCCAAAACAGGAAAATTTTCAAAAGTTGTTAAATTCGATGAAACGGGAAGTTACAAAATTGTAACAAGCACGGGGCATACATACGTTTTCGGCGTAGATTACAAAGCAACGATCCTTCCTCCCACACCTCAGATAAAAGACATATTTACGAAAACATATTACAAAAATGCAATTGCCGTGCCACTCGGAAAAGATACGGAGGCAAAAGTTCTCATAACGGATGCAGCTAATAATGCAATAAAAAACAAACCTCTCGGGGTATTCGGACTGAAAACCGACGATAGAGGAATAGTAAAATTCCGCGTAAAAATCGCACGAAGCATTTTCAATTCCACCTCGACTTACAAAATGTACATAAACGGCAAACTTCTTCCTTCCGCATATGCGAACATATATGCAAACCTACTTGCAATTCCTTACGGAGAAGCGGTTTTTACAAAAACAGGTCACATTATCAGTTCATCAATTCCGGAGATTTCCACAGATATTGATACAGTGCCGTTAGACGGTGACGTGTATGTGCCTTACAATTTCTTCGGAGGTTCCGGGTTAGATTGTTGGTACGGGATATGTGATATCAAAAATCCGGAAATTATCAGCCCGTTAAAGAATCCTTCCGTAATATACACAAGCAATTCGGTTTCCGAAGATGACGGTGTGCATTGGAGAAACACATATTTTTTCCAAACAATTGCAGCAGATCCGGAACATCCGAACATCATATACGGGTATTCCTTTTCCAATCCCTTTGGTATAGGCGCGCTGTTTAAGTCGGAGGATTACGGCAAGCATTTTGTTCCTGTATTCAAGCCGGAAGGAATAATCGCACAAATTGCGGTTAATACGAAAAGAGTATATCTTGTAACATCAAACGGATTGCTTGTATCGGAAGACGGCGTAAAAACACTGAAGCCTTGCGATTTTAACGGGGGAAAAGCAGAGTTTATTGCAGTGAATCTCACAAATCCGGACGAACTGCTTGTGTCGTCGGACAAAGGCGTCTTCCGAACAACGGATAACTGCAAAACATTTGAAAAGCTCGCGTTTCCTGACAACGCCGGAACGGTTATATGTATGGCAACAAACAAAAATGCAGAAATAATTTATGCAGGGACTGCAAGCGCCTTGTTTGTTTCGGAAAACGGAGGCAAAACGTGGAAAGAAACCGGAAAATTTTTTATATTCGGAAAAGAATCAATCGCAATTAACCCTATGCATCCGAACATTGTGTATGTTTTTGATGCAAAAAGAGGCGTTTACAAATCACAAGACTACGGAAAGCATTTTTCGAAAATCGGTTTCCCGATTAACGCTTGTAATGTGGGAATAGCCGTTAATGCAAAAGGGGAATTGTTTGCAAATGCCGACTGTGTCCCGTTCAAATTTGAAAACGGCAATTTCGTTCCGATGGGCAAGGATACGATCCTGAGAAACGGCCCGCTTTTCAAAATAATAAACGGAAAGTTTTACATTTCGGTAAAATCAATTAATTTACCGGATATGCGCGGAATCGTAAATGACAGAGAGGCTGCATTCTATGTGGTCTATCCGATGACTCCGTAAGGGATTGGGATGTAAGCGAGAAAAAATTCAAAAAATACGGGAGGCGCGATTTGAAAAAATACGTTTTTAGTTTGACGACGTTTGTTGAGATTGCAATAGGAACCGCTGCATACATTGCAATCGGGGCAATGCCTTCCGTGTATTCCGCAAAAAACTGGAACATTTTTCCTTATTTCCGAATAATAATTCTAACAGGTGCGCTCCTTCTCATTTACTTCATCGAGAAAAAGCGCGGAAACGACCTTAAAATAGTTTTGCCGCTTTTCTTCGGAGCTGTTTTTGTTTATCTAATCTTTTTATACGTAAAAGGATATTACCCGAGAAACACATTCGTAAACGGTTTGCTTTGGCAGTTGGACAGTTTCTATTCCGTTTTGCTGATTACCCTAATCGTTGCGTCGAAAATTGCGGACATTGCAAAAGAAAATCGGAAAACTCCGATTGCTTTCATTATTTTTACGTACATAATCCTCGGAATTTTTTATGCTGCCGGCGAAATAGATTCCTATGTAAACAGATCCAACCCGCATATCCCACACACGGATTTTGTATTCTTAGCCGGGCTCGGGGCTATCTTCCTTGCGGAGTGCATTCTCGTGTATTACCCGTATTTTGCGGCAAAGAAAAATTTCCTCAAAGGTTTTTCCGAATCCGCAAAGTTCTTCCGCAGGCACTTTGTTTTTACTTCTGCTCTCGTAATTGTTGCGGATATTTTGATGGTGTTTAGTTTTCTCTATGGCAAAGGGCTCAACGAACGATTCGTGGTGGCGGGAAACAACACGG